>CAZOKP010000076.1:0-12869 GCA_964580435.1 uncultured Eubacteriales bacterium | reverse complement strand
CCTATGAATTTACGGTCCTCTCCTCCGATATTCTCGGCCAGGTTTACGAGCAATTTCTGGGCAAAGTCATCCGGCTGACAGCCGGGCATCATGCTGTCATCGAGGACAAACCCGAAGTCAAGAAAGCTGGCGGAGTCTATTACACGCCCACCTACATCGTCGATTACATCGTTCGACAGACGGTCGGAAAGCTCGTGGATGGCAAGGCGCCCAAGCAAGTCGCCAAACTACGCATCCTCGACCCGGCCTGTGGATCGGGCTCGTTCCTGATCAACGCGTATCAATTCCTCCTCGACTGGCATCACGATTGGTATCTTAACCATAGTCCGGAGAAATGGGCTAAAGGCAGCGATCCGGTGCTGGTGCAAACCACATCGGGCTGGAAATTGACCGTCGGCGAGCGGAAGAGAATTCTTCTCGATAATATCTATGGGGTAGACATCGATCCCCAGGCGGTCGAAGTCACAAAGCTATCGCTCCTCCTAAAAGTTCTTGAAGGCGAAAGCGAGCAGACTATCCAACCTTACCTAAGGCTCTTTCATAAGCGAGCGCTTCCCGATCTCGGCGACAATATCAAGTGTGGCAATTCGCTTATTGGGCCGGATTTTTTCTCGGGGAGACTGATTCCTGATTCAGAAGAACTAAACCGCGTCAATCCGTTCGATTGGACACAAGAATTCTACAAAATCGTGCAATCCAGCGCTGGATTTGATTGCATAATCGGGAATCCACCTTACTTGAAAATTGAGCACATTGATGGGGCTGATCGTGCCTATTTGGCGCGGGCATATAGTTCTTTTATGAAGCGTTATGATACATATGGCGTATTCATTGAAAAATCCTTAACTCTGCTTAGACGCCGAGGGCGTTTTGGAATGATCATCCCCTCAACACTACTAAATAATCTTAGCTTCCGCGAACTGAGAAAACTACTGCTTAAATCAGCCGCTATTGAGTCCATAGTAAACCTTGGCGGGAAGATCTTCAAAGGAGTGAACAATGATACTCTTATCCTTATCTTTAAGAAAAGCGTTCTCGAAAAGATGCTTACCCAAATAAAAGATGTACTTCAATATGGCTCCGGTATATTTTCAGCAAAAGAAGTCGGAGCCAAGGATCTCCGGACCGCAGCGAAACCGCCATACTACGTATTCGAGCTAAGAACATCAACCATAGGGGACGCTATTTTCAAAAAAATGGAAAAGGGAAATCCGCGGCTTAGAGACATTTGCTCTGTATTCCAGGGATTAGTAACAGGAAGCAACCCCGCCTTTATTGTCACACCTCTGACTATTAGGAAAGAGAAACTTGAAAAAGCACTATGCAAACCTGCGATATTTGGAGATGAGACTCCTCGTTATGGCAAGCCAAAGCCCAAAACATCTGTAATATATCTAACTAAAGAATCAAGTTTAGATAAATGTCCTCACATCGCTGCGCGCCTTTATCCTTATAAATGTTTTCTCGAGAAGAAACGCGAAGTCGTTTTGGGAAGGCAGCCTTGGTATTCACTTCATTGGCCGCGAGTCCAAGCTAATTTTGAACGATCCCCCAAAATACTAGTTCAGACTATTCGAAATTTATCCCTAAAAAGAAGAATAGTGGCTACGATCGATATAGACGGACTGTATGCCGATCACACATTGAACGTGATCTATACTCAGCAGGACAAATACGATCTGAGATATATTCTAGGAATATTAAACTCCAAGCTTACCAACCTTATATTCCTTAAAAAATATATCGACATCAACATTAAGGGTGTATATCTTGCCGATATTCCTATCCGAACCATTGATTTTTCTAACCTTGCCAGCGTCGATCAACATAACTTAATGGTGAGACTTGTGGACAAAATTATAGAACTCCACTGCAAATCCTCAGCGGCAAAGACTCCAGCTGCGAAAGAGTTATATCAACGCCAAATTATTGCGACAGACAAGGAAATAGATCAACTCGTCTATCAGCTTTACGGCCTCATCGCTGAGGAAGTAAAAATGGTCGAAGGTGCGAATTAGTTTTTAAAATAAATAAAACGCAAATGGCGTCCGTTCTTGCTTTCGTTGCCCGCGTGAACTGAATCGAATGAAAAAGGAAGAAAAAATTGCCAAAGCATATCTCGAAACCCTAAGTAATGATGTTGTTTACGAACCTGATTGTAATATCCCCCCTGATTTCAAGCTAAATCAGATAATTGCCGTTGAGGTTCGGCGTCTAAACCAAAACATTTTGGTGGGGAAAAAGCCAAGAGGCATAGAACAAGAACAAATCAGACTATATCGCGCACTAGCTAGAGTGTTTAGCGAATTTGACTCGCCAATTCCCACAGAAAACTTCCGGATTAGTTTAGATTTCAAACGGCCTGTGGGAAGAATATCAAATATAGAGAGTGTGGCAAAAAGGAAGCTTTCAAGTTTCCTCCAAAATAAACCGGCCACGCCTTTTGAAATAAAACTATCCCCCAATATATCTATCACTGTAATTAGGGCTAACAGAAAAAGCCCTGCGGTTTTCCGTATCGGGATTGAATCAGATAGGGATAGTGGCGGTTGGGTTGGGCCCCTTTATGCAGACAATATTAATCTCTGTATTGCAGAAAAAACAAAAAAAATTCAAGCATACAAATCCAAATACTTTGAGTGGTGGCTAGTCCTTGTGGACTTTTTAGCAGGAGGAATTGGAGAGCCCGAAAAGACTTTCGTAGTTCAACACATAAACAAAGGTGTGGACTGGGAAAAGATAATAGTCATTCACCCCGAGACTAAAGAGGAGATCCTAAAGATCGGTTCATCTGATTTTATTGCCTGACGAATCACGGTCAATGGCTCCGAAATTCCGCCAGAGGTTTGCTATCCAGCATGAGTTCTTTCTCTTCTGCTATTCTATTTATTAAAACAGGCTTCCGGGCCCTTTTTCGGCCACCAGAGCAACTATCTTATCGATGAATTCCTTGGCCGTCTTTATAG
This sequence comes from uncultured Eubacteriales bacterium, assembly GCA_964580435.1. Lineage (GTDB taxonomy): Bacteria > Acidobacteriota > Aminicenantia > Aminicenantales > UBA8522 > CAZKEW01. The sequence goes on along the minus strand of CAZOKP010000076.1, from coordinate 9,903 downwards.
CTGACTTTTGACCACTATCCTCATATATAATTTTCATACAATTATATGCAGACTGAATATAAGGCTTATCGCTTCTGTAATAAAAACGTGACTAGGTTGGGCCGTATCTCATTAAAATTCGGGCAAGCGCAATGAAATCCTGAATCGAACAGGTAGGGGTTGAATCACAGTCAGGGTCCCTGACATCGAACTAAACACTATATCATGAGACGATTTCCGTGGTCTGAACGTTATTCCTTTGTGAAATCCAAAAGGGAATCAGGACCGCCGCGGTTATTGACATTAAGCGCTTAATCGCTTAATCTACTATTGAAGGAGAAACTTTATGGAAACCGCGACCATCCGCATTCCCGAAGACAAGAAAAACCTGCTCAAGGCCATCGCCAGCCTGGAGAACAGAAAGATGAACGACCTTCTTGTGGATTTGATCGATGAGTACGCCGAGCGCCGTAAGGAAACGCTTGAACTCCTGGCGATTCCGGGTTTATACGATCAGGTTCGCGCCTCATCGAGAGAATTCCGGGAAAGAAAAACGATCTCTTTGAAAGATGCCCGAAAAAATCTGGAGCGTTGAGCTCCCCAAGTCCACACTGAAAGCCCTCGAACGCTTGGGGAAGACAGCCTCTTCTCGAATATTGGACCGGCTTGAAGAGCTGGGAGACGTGGAAAACCCGCTCCGTCACAAAGACGTCCGGCCGCTGGAGGGAAAGCTCAAGGGATTTTATAGGCTGCGCGTTGGAAAATATCGGATCATCTTCGAATTGGATCGAGAAAACAGACGGATTGGCCTTCTGGCTATTGTCCCCAGGGGAAAGGGATACTGATTCGCTTGTGACGGGAACGATCGGATATTCGCCGGCCCCAAGCTCTTCTTGAGGCGCTTCCCGAAAACAAAGCAAGCTGCAGCTCGAGAAAAAGAAGGCGGTCTGTTCCGATTGAATCCGGAAGAGAAAATCTCCTGAAGCTACAACCTGCAAGCCCTACTTTGTTTCCTGCAGCTCTGCCCTGAGAGGGATTTTTTCCTCTGCCTCTTTGGCTTTCTTCGGTTTGCGGGCCAGCTTGTCGGCGATCACGTAGAATGACGGCACAACGATTAAGCTCAGGACGGTGGAGACAACCAAGCCGCCGATGACCCCGATGGCCATGGGCACGCGTATTTCCGAGCCCGGGCCGAGGCCGAGGGCCGGAGGTATCGCCGCCATCATAGTCGCTGTGGCCGTCATGAGGATTGGCCTTAGGCGGATCGGGCCCGCTTTTTCCATGGCATCCTTAGCGCTGAGACCCTGAGCCTTGTAATTATTGGCATAATCAACAAGGATGATGGAGTTCTTTTTGACGATTCCCATCAGCAGCAGGAGGCCGATCATGCTGAAGATGTTCAAGCTCTGGCCGGCAAGCAAGAGGGCAAAAGCCGCTCCGGCAATGGAGAGGGGAAGAATGGTGATAATGGTGATCGGATCCTTATAGGAATTGAACTGAGAAGCGAGGATCATGTAAGCAATGGCAATTCCCAAGAAGAGGGCAAAAATGAGGCTGGTCATGGATTCCCGGAAGGCGACGCTGGCCCCTCCCAGTACGACCCGGTAACCGACAGGCAAGTCCTTGGAAAGACTCTCTACGTACTTGATCGCTTCATCCTGGGAATGTCCCGGGGCAACGTTGGCAAAGACCGTAATGGCCCGCTCTCTGTCCCGGCGTGTTATGGCCTGGAGGGCCGGTTCTTCTTTATACGTAATGAGTGACGATAGGGGCACAAGCTCGCCAGACCGCGTCCTCACTAGCAGACGCGCGATATCCTCTTGACGCGACCTTTGCGCGGCCAGAAGTTTCACCCGGACGTCTATCCGGCGTCCTCCGGTGCTGTATTTGCCCACCCGGATTCCGCCGACCAGGGCATTCAGCGACGTGGCGACATCATCCATGGAGACTCCGACGTCAGCGGCCGCGGCCCGGTCAGGAGTAATCCTGAGCTCGGGCATGCCAAGTTGATAATCCGTGTCCAGATCAACAACGAGGCCGCTCGAAGCCACCTGGCTCATGATCTTCTGGCTGAGAGAAACCAACTCGTCCCAATTCGATCCTCTTACGGAGAACTCCACAGGAAATCCCCTCTGTGCTGTGAACCCCTGCTGGGAAAGGTCCTGAATCACCGCACGCAAGCCAGGGATGGCGTTCAATTCCCGTCGCAGGATGGCAGAAATCTGGGCCTGGCTGAGTTGGCGCTGCTTAGGAGGGACGAGGGTTAGGAACATATTCCCCGAATTGACACTTCCCCAGCCGCCTACCCAACTGAACGCTTGAATAACTTCAGGACGGTTGTTCACCAAAGATTCAGCTTTCTGGACCAGTTTTTCTGTCTCGGTGATATCCGAACCGACCGCAGTTTGAAGACGAATCGAAATCCGACTCAAGTCCTGGGAAGGCACGAATTCCCCGGGCAATAGCTTCAAGACGACCAAGGCTGCCACAAAGAGCAGGGCGGCCAGAATAAGGATGAGGCCGGGGCGCCGGAGTCCGCGCCGCAAGACCACGGAATACGTCCTTTCCAGCCAGCGAAAGCTTTTATCGACCGCGAGACCGACACGGGTGCGGCCTTCACGAGATGTCTTTAAAAACTGAGAACAACGGGCTGGGGCCAGGGTTACGGCTTCAACATAGGACAGCAGGACACACAGGCAAAGCGTGATCCCAAACTGGAGGAAGAATCGTCCAATGATTCCCTTCATGAAGACCACCGGAACAAAAATGGCCACCACCGCAAGAGTTGCAGCCAGGGCGGCAAAAGCAATTTCTTTGGTTCCCTCGAGGGCAGCGGGGACAAGGCCTTTGCCCCCCTCCCTATGGCGGAAGATATTCTCCATGACCATGATGGCGTCATCGACGACGATGCCCACGGCCAAAGCCAGCCCCAGGAGGGTAAACGTATTAAACGTGAAACCGAGAAAATAAATGATCGCAATCGTCCCCATCAGGGACATGGGGATGGCCAAGACAACGTTCAGAGTGCTGGAAAAAGAGCCTAGAAACATCCAGCAGACGAGCGCCGTGAGAATAACGGACAGAATCAGTTCCAGCTCAATTTCTTTGACCGAATCTTCGATGAATTTTGTGCTGTCAAAAACAGTATCGACCATCATTCCCTGGGGCAATGTTTTCTGAAGGTCGGCCAGGGCTGCCCTTGTCGCCGTGGCCACGGCTACCGCATTGGCCCCTCGTTGTTTCTTCACGCCAAGGGCCTGGGCCGGAACGCCATTGACGCGGGCCACCCGGCGGATGTCCTCGAAGCCATCTTCGACCAGGGAAACATCGCTGAGATAGATCGGACTGCCGTTGACCTCACGGACGACGATATGGCGGAGCGTTTCAAGGTCAATGGCTTCGCCGAGGACACGGACGTTCACCTCTCTTCCCGAAGTCTCCAAGCGGCCGGCCGGGAGTTCGATGTGCTCCCGCTGCAAGGCCATAATGACATCCTGAACGGTCAACCCTTTTTCATCCAGTTTCGTGGAATCCAGCCAGATACGTATATTGCGGCTCAGGACGCCCATCATGACTATCTCTCCCACGCCGGGGATGGTCTGCAATTTCTCTTTGACCCGGTACTGCATGTAATCGCTGAGGACCCGCTGAGGGAACGGACCGGCTAAAGAAATCATCATGATCGGGTTGTCCTCCGGATTCGTCTTGGCGATGACCGGGGGATCGATATCGCGGGGCAGCCTTCGCTGCGCCTGCGAGACTTTGGTCTGGACGTCCTGAAGGGCTAGGTCGACATTCCGGGAGAGCTCAAGCTCGACCGTTACGTTCGCTGACCCCATCCGGGAGCTTGAAGTAATCGTCCGGACGCCTTCCACCTGGACAAGCGCTTCTTCGAGCGGATCGACCACATCATTCTCGATGACCTCAGGCGCAGCGCCTTCCCAGACTACAGAAACGCTAATGGTGGGAAAATCAACATCGGGGAACTGGCTGATGCCGATGCGGGACGCCGCCACAATGCCGAAGACAATGGTGGCCGCCATGAGCATCCAGGCCAGGACTGGTTTTCTGACACATACTTCCGTTAGATTCATGATCAGGCACCTCTTGAGGCCACTTTTTTTCCTTAGCGAACAACCACATTTTCGGCGGGGGCCGTACCGATCCTGACAGGGGCACCGCTCCGCAAGGCTTCGCCCCCTCGAATAACGAGGATCTCTCCAGGCTTTAAACCGGAAAGAACTTCCACTTGACCGTCGGCTGTCCTCATTCCCAGGGTTAGGATCCTTTCTGCGGCAACATCTTTCTCAACCACAAAAGCGATAAAGCCTCGCTCGCTGGGGCGGACAGCCGTGAGCGGAACCACCGGGGTCATCCTGGAACTGCTCACGGGAACGACGACCTCGGCAAAGGCCCCCGGTCGCAGTGTTTCGTCTTTTGTGTCGCTGATTTCCGCTGTAACCTCAACCATCCTTGAGACTTGATCTGCCGAGGCGGCAACATGAATAATCTTCGAGCTATATTCTTGCTCGTTATCTCTCATTTTGAAAAGGGCCTTCGATCCCGGATGCATTTGGGCAGCGTCGCGTTCGGGCACTTTGAACCGCAACAGCAAGGGGTCGCGGCGGACCAGGGTCGCCAGAACCGTTCCTGTCTCAACGTACTGCCCCGTCTGGACAGTCCGCGTCTGAATGATCCCTGAAAAAGGAGCCCGGACATAGGCATCGTGGAGGTTAAGATTTGCCTGATTGAGGGCGGCTTTGGCTTGGGCGACATCAGACTTGGCCAGCAAGACCTTCGTCCGCCATGTCTCAACCTCTTCACCAGGAATGAGCCCTGGATTCTCCTTGATGGCCGCTTCGCGACGCTTCAAACCAGCCTCGGCGTCAGCGAGAGCTGCTTGAGCTTTTTCATAAGCGGCCTGGGCTGCTTCGACGGCAAGGCGGTAGCGTTCTGTTTCGATCTCGACAAGCACCTGATCGAGCTTGGCAAAGTTCCCTTCGGAGAAAAGCACACGGTCCACAACGCCGGAAACGCGGGCCGTAACCTGGACCTTCTCAAAGGCTTCGATCGACCCGACGGCATTGACTGAATAGACAAGAGACTGGACTTTAACCTCTTCAACTTCCACGGGGAAGGTAATTTTCGAACGGTCAGAAATGGCCGCTCCTTTTTTTTCCGGGTTCCCGGGAGAAGATGCCTTCAGGCCTTTCTTGCAACTGATAGATGAAAGGCCCAAGACCAGAAAAAACAATACGCCCGATTTTATAACTTTCTTGTTCAAATTTCTGGCTCCTTGCCAAAGGGGTCTAACCCAAGGGCTGCTTCAAGATTGAGATAAGCTATGGCTAAACCGTATCGTTCACTGACAAGAGTGACCTCTGCTTCAAAAAGACTGACATTGGCATCTGCCACCTGAAGGGCGGTGGCCAATCCTTGCCGGTAAAGCTCGGCGATCTCTTTCGCGTTTCTTTTAGCGATTTCGTTAGCGATATTGGCCTGTTTGAGAGAAGCTCGCTGATTGGTCAATGAGACCAGGGCTTCGCTGACCTCGAGGTCGACCTGCCGCATGGCCGCCTTGACGTCCAGATCGGCCAGATCGGCTAGCGATTTCTGCTCGCCATATTCGCCGTTGCGGCTGAACCCGTCGAAGAGGGCCCAAGTTAGATTCAACCCGGCATTCCAGTTGGTGTTCCTTCCGGTTAAACCTGCTTCATTGGTGTAGCGATATTGCCCGCTCAGGGACAAGCTGGGTAACCATTTCAAAGTCGGCTCGAGCACAAGGGCATGCCGGGCCTGGGCCTGGTAGCGCAGGGAATTCAAATCCAGCCGCCTGTTTTGAGCCTGGCTGACCAGCGGCTCCACTTCGAGGGCTCTTTCCTCCGCCGCCTGGAGTAAAAATTCCGGGATTTCGAGTTTCTTCTTCATCATGTTGGACTCGTCCAAGAGATTGCCGAGTTGGAGATAGGTCGTCTCCACCAGCCCTTGCGCCTGGGTGATGCCCATCTCGGCAGTCGCGTATTCGAGTTCTGCTCGGGTGACATCATTCACTCCGACGAGCCCCGCTGAATAGCGCGCTTTGGCCGCGTCGAAGGCTTGCTTGGCGTATTCATAACGGTGTTTGGAGGCCTCTAAAAGTTGGCCGACGCCCAAAGTCAGGAGATAAGCATTGCCGACCTCGAAGGCGAGCTTGAGTTTGGTATCGGCGGAAGCATACTGCTCGGCTGTTCTGGCTGCCACGGCCTGGCGGAAGGCCGGGATGCTGTGGGAATCGAAGAGGATCAGGTTGAGGGAAACGACTCCGGCCAAGGCGTTATAACTTTGAACGACAATTTCGGTATTTTCAAAAGTGCGCCTGACTTCAAAGGGCCGCCGGGTATAGACTCCTGTGGCTGTAATGCTGGGCATGAAATAGGCCCTCGCTCTCGTGACCCTGGCCTGTGCGGCATTGACGAGTCTGTCGGCGGCAAGAGACCGCTCGTTGTTTTTCAGGGCCATCTGGATGGCATTTTCGAGGGTCAAGATTTCCTGCTGGCCTTTCACCAGAGGAGGAAAAAGGAACAGGACTGAAAGGAGGAAATTTATGCCGCGAAACTTCAACCGAGTTCTCCTTTTTTTCAGAGCTTATCCGAGCAATTAAGACTACATAGTATAAATTATGCCGGCCCAGGAGTCAAAAATCCCTGGGGAAGCTGGCGCCGAGAAATTCAGAAAGCAAGGGGTAGAAAAAGGAGACCGGAGCGCTAAAATCTTAGCCCGAACAGGAAAAAATGGGTCCATGGGTCCGGGTCAAGCAATGGGTCTTGGACCATAATCATTTGATACTCGAAGATGAGTGCTACTGAGCCGATATTCAAGGCCACGCCGGCTAAAAGATGATAGGCGAGCCGTGTGTCCAGCCGGGTTTCGGATTCTCCTTCGACTTCGGCGTTGGCATAATAAATATTTGGCCCTATTCCGCCGCCTCCATAAAGCGAAACAAACGAGTACCTGTACCCGAGTTTGGCATTGGCAAAAATATTCATCTCGAGAACAGTCAGGTTTTTTTCGGAATAATTCTTGTAATAAGGCTGCAGCTCAAATCCGAGGGCAAAACTGCGTTTTATCCCGAAATCATTGCCGACAGAGGCGATCCAACGTTCTTCACCGAACCCGAATTTAAGAAAGGTTCCCGAGAAGAAATTCCTGGGAGGAGCGGCTGGCTTTTGAACTGGCTGGGGTGGAGTTGGTTCCTGCGGTGGAACCGGAGTCTGAACTTCTTTGGGTTGGGCCGCCGGCTCTGGTTCTTTTGGCGCTTCAACGGCTTCTTTTTGCCCTTCAACCATCTCGGTGGGTGTTACCATGCTCTCGTGGAGATACCCATAGGACACTTGGCCGGACTGGTCGACGCTCAGCTTGATTTTGTACCAGGCCCCCGATTTATCCGCGACAGCATAGATTTCGCCTTTGATGGCGATATCGAGGACTTGTGCGTCAACGGCAGGTTTGGAGCGGATATCAGCATAGTCAGCGATAACTTTGACTTTTAGAGGGGTTTGGGCAGAATAAAGGAGACCGGCAAGGATTAGGAAAATAAAGAGGATGGCTTTGTTCGGGATTTTCATTGTGGCTCCTCACGCGTTTCTAAGAGCAAAAGGTCGGCGTTGAAAGAAAGGTTGAAGGGCCATTCCAGGAGCTCCGTGTCGGCCTTTCGTAGCACCATCGTTCCGTCCAAGCTGTAGTTCAGCCGGTATTCCGTAAAATAACCGTGGTCCGCGAGGAAATTCAGGCTGCCGGAGCCGGTCCCCTTTCCCTCAAATGAGCCCACAGCCTCTCCAATGGTCCTCGACCCGGAGAGGGTCACCGCGTAGGTCGCTGAGATCAGGGCCATTCTCCCTTCGGGTGAGGGGAGGACGTCATTCAAAAGGAAGATCGCGTCGAGCTCTGCGGCAAGATTCATGGCCTGGAAAGGGATGAGCATTCGTTTGTGGTCCTTCCATGTCTCACCGACGGAAACCGGCCCGTCCGGAAGGGTCGGCAGATAATTCCGCAGCACCTCCACGACCGAAAAATTCAGAATGTTCCGCTCTTCGAGCGCTCCGCTGTTTTTGACGTCCCTGATCCTCCCGGTTTTGTCGAAGATCACAACGACCGGATCGTCCGCGGGAGCGGCCAGCGTGAACTTGTCCCGGCCGCCGGAGGATTGGAGTTCGACTTGGAGACCTGGGCTCGATAGCTCTGCAAAAATATTTTCGCTGCTTGCCTGTCTTACGGCGAGGTCGATCTCGCCGGATGCCGTCGCGTTGAGCGATACGCTTTTATCGAGAAAGTTTTTCCCTTCTGAGTTCATCCGGCTGTTGAGGTTATAAATCAGGATTTGTCCGGCCCGCGGAGAAAAGGCGAGGGCAAAGCTTTGCTTGTTCTCTTGCGCGGCCGCAGTCTGAGATAAAAGGAGAGCGGCGAAGGCGGCAACGGCGGCGACGATGTTCTTACTCTTTCTTTTTATAGCCGGCGGGCACCTGAAAATCGGCCGGGCCGAGGTCGGCCAGCGAAATCTCTGTTATTTCGGTGTAGTAGGCGAGGGAGGGTTCCTCGGCTGCCTGTGTGTCTGACGGTTTCTTTTTGAGGGCTTTCTTGGCCAGGCCTCCGAAGACTCCTTTGACGCTCTTGGGCTGCTCTTCCCCGGCGGTCTCTGTTGCCGGCTTCTGGCCGGTCGTATAATATTTGCCGTCGATAACGATCGGATAGCCCTCAATCTTCTTCATCTCCGCGGCAAACTTGGCGGTTTCCGGAGTGGCCCCGGCTTGATCCCGGCCCATACCTTTCAGCAAGGCGAGCCAGTTTGTTCCGAGGATATTCTCCTCCATCTTCTCCACATTGATTCCGATTTTCTCCAGGTAGGCCCGGGCGAATTTCGTTTCTTCTTCACGAGCTGCCTGAAGAGTCCCGCTCTCGGGCGTTGTCCAGACGAACGAGGCCAGGCGGCTGGAGCCCTTTTCTCCGGTCTGGGTGTTTTCCCATTCTGTAATCCAGGTGATCGAATATTTCCTGCAGGGAAAGGTGTTGATCGTGGACGCCTCGCCGGTGTCTTCCACCTTGAACTCGCTCCGGGTGATCTTGATGTCGCTTTCAGCCGGTTCCTCTTTTTTCTGGGCTTCCTCTTCTTTGGCTTGCTCGCCGGCCATTTCTTCCGTCAGCTTCTTGATGGGGCCGACGGTGTATTCTTTTTTCTTATTGTCCAGCTCGTAAATGGACATGGCCGGCAGGTCGATGATCTCTCCTGTGTCGCCTGATTTCAAGATAGTTTTTGCGGCCAGGCTTCCAGCGATCCCCTTGCCCTTAAAATCGCTCTTGGAATCGGTCCATTTTTGGCCAGCCGTCAGCTTTTCACTCTGGGCCAGGCTGAATTTGCCGAACCCTCTGAAGGTGACGTCCGATTTGGATTTCTTGGTTACCCCGGCAAAAATTGGCGCGGCCGCTAACAGAATGACGACTGCAAAAATAAAGACTCTTTTCATGGGCTCTCGCTCCTTTCTCCCGATGACGGTTTCAATTATAATCGAAACTCGATATCCTTTCAAAGCCCCTATCCATTTATCGCAGAAAAAGAGATGCGCACCTTATCAATGGAAGCATTTCTAATTCCGTGAAAGTCCTATGCTGATAGAAGGGGAGGGTGGCGTGGTTCGGGGGCCCCCCGCCGCCCCGAGCGTTTGATGCCCCGGTCTTTGGCTTTGGAAACAACATGATTGACCGCGAGGGCGCCGGGGGTGAACCGCGACAGGACCCGCCCCCATCACGGAAATAGCGATGCAATCATCATCAATTGCCTTGTTGCAATCGGGATAGAAACATTCTACAATTCTTTTAAATTGATAACCCGCTCCAAACTTGAGCAAGGAGGGAAGGCCAATGAAAAAGATGACGGCAATCGTGGCCCTCATG
>CAZOKP010000075.1:4825-12900 GCA_964580435.1 uncultured Eubacteriales bacterium | reverse complement strand
GCGATGAAGCACAGGGGATTCGCCCTGGTCGAAGTGCTCAGCCCCTGCGTGACCCACAACAAGGTCAATTCCTACGAGTGGTTCAGAAAGAATATTTTCCACGTCGACATCGTCCCCGGATACAGCCCGAAGGATAAGAACAAAGCCTGGGAAGCCCTCGAGCACCCGGAGAAAATCGCCACGGGATTGATCTACGAAGAAGAGAAGCCGGCTTTCGAGGACCTCGCCCTTCCCGATAAGGATAAGCCAATTGCCTTCAACGACCTGTCTCCGGACCGGCCAAGCCTTGAAAAAATCATGGAAAAATTCGGGTAAGAAAGCTATAGTGGTTAAGGAGTCAAAAAGGAGTCTACGATGAAAGAAAAAGTGGAAGCGGCCTTGAACAAGATCCGGCCTGCCCTGATGGCCGACGGCGGCAACGTTGAACTTGTGGATGTTCAAGATGGCGTGGTCAAGGTTAAGCTCACGGGAGCCTGCGGCGGCTGCCCCATGTCTCAAATGACACTCAAAATGGGGATCGAGCGTATCTTGAAAAAAGAGGTCCCGGACATCAAAGAAGTCGTGGCCATCTGAGAAAGAGCGGCCGGAAGGGGCTTGAACGCATGAAACGGGTTTATCTCGACCATATCGCGGCCACTCCTCTGGACCCCGGTGTCCTTGAAGCCATGCTGCCGTATCTTGGGGAAAAGTACGGCAATCCCCAGAGTCTTCATTCCAGCGGCCAGGAGGCTCTCGAGGCCGTGGAGGAAGCTCGCTCTCAGGTGGCCGGTCTTATCGGGGCCGACCAGAGCGAGGTTTTCTTCACTTCCTCCGGCTCCGAAGCCAATAATTTTGCCGTCAAGGGCATAAGCCTGGCCCGGAGAGAAAAGGGAAGCCACATCGTCCTCTCCGCGATAGAACACCAATCCGTCCTGCATTCCGCCAAGAGCCTGGAAAAATTCGGGTTCTCAGCCACTTTGGTGCCGGTGGACAAACAAGGGTTGATTGACCCCGAGGACGTTAGGAAAGCGATAAAAAAAGAGACGGTGCTCGTTTCCGTCATGCTGGCCAACAGTGAAGTGGGGACACTAGAGCCGGTGGCCGAGGTCGCTAAATTCTGCCGGTCTTTGGGCGTTCCTCTTCATACCGATGCCGTCGCTGCGGTGGGGAATCTCCCTGTTGATGTCAAGGACCTTGGTGTCGATGCCTTGAGTCTGGCGGCCGACCAATTCTACGGACCCAAAGGAAGCGCGGCTCTTTTTCTCAAAAAAGGGGCCAGGATCCTGCCGTTCATCGACGGAGGAATTCAGGAGGGCGGACGTCGCGCCGGCACGGAGAATGTGGTCGGAATCGTCGGCCTGGGAAAAGCCGCCGAGATTGCTGCGGCGAGACTGTCCGAGCGGATGGAGAAAATGAGGCCTCTGCGGGACAAACTGATCGACCTCCTTCCCCGAAGAGTGGAACATGTTGTCCTCACCGGACACAGGGAGAAGCGACTTCCTCATCACGCCAGCTTTTGTTTTGAATTCATCGAGGGGGAGGCCATGCTGTTGAACCTGGACATGAAGGGCATCGCCGCCTCGAGCGGGTCGGCCTGCACATCACGGGCTCTCAAGGCATCGCATGTGCTTCTGGCCATGGGAATCGACCATGCCCTGGCCCAGGGTTCGCTGGTTTTCAGTTTGATCGAATCGGCCACAGGGAAAGACATCGATTATCTTTTGGATGTCTTTCCGCCTATCATTGAGAGGCTGAGGAAGATGTCGCCCTTGTACACGAAATTTTTGGAGGAGAGCAAGACATGATCTACAGCGAAAAAGTCATGGACCATTTTCAGAATCCCCGTAACGTCGGGGTCATTAAAGATGCCGACGGCGTCGGCCAGGTGGGGAACCCTGTGTGCGGCGACATGATGACCTTTTATATCAAGGTCAAAGATAACCGGCTCGCGGATATCAAATTTCAGACATTCGGCTGCGGTGCGGCCATCGCCGTGTCCAGCATGGTGACCGAGATGGCCATGGGAAAGACCCTGGAAGAGGCCATGAAAATCACCAACACAACCGTGGCCGAGGAACTGGGCGGACTGCCGAAAAACAAGCTCCATTGCTCGAACCTGGGAGCGGATGCGCTTCACGTCGCCATCGAAGACTACAAGAAAAAACTGGCCTTGGCCAGAGGGGAGAAGGTGGCAGGAGCGCCTGCAGAAGGAAAATGCTATTGCCCCTATTGCGAGGGGCCGATTGAAGGGATTGAAGAGGTTTGCGGGCACTGCCACGTTGAGCTTGAAGAGTGCCCGCACTGCGGCAACTTCACCAAAAAGGATGAAGAAAAGTGCGTTTCCTGCGGGGCCGAGCTCGAGCATCATTGACGACGTCTCTCTGCGCTTTGGCCGGCAATGCCCGCAGCGGTTGATTCTTCGAGACTCCGAGGAAAGGGATGAACGCTGACATAAAACTGGACTGTTTTGGGCTTCTTTGTCCCGTCCCGATAATCCAGACGGCCAAAAAAATCAAGGAGATGAAAGTCGGCCAGGTCCTGGAGATCACCTCCACGGATGAAGGGATCAAGGGAGACATGCCGGCCTGGTGCAGGATGAGCGGGCAGGAGTATCTTGGGATGGAAGAGGAGGACGGCGTCATCCGTGTCTATATCAGAAAGGTGAAGGAATAAACGGAGCCGGGCATGGGACTAACCAAAGAGCAAGTCGGGGAAAGGATTCAGACGCTCAAGAGCGAAAAGAGAGCCGTCATCCTGGCCCATAACTATCAGATTGGCGAGGTCCAGGATGTCGCTGATTACACCGGCGATTCCCTGGGATTGAGCCAGCAGGCGGCCGCCGCGGAGGCCGAGGTCATCGTCTTCTGCGGCGTCCATTTCATGGCCGAGACGGCGGCTATCCTGTCTCCCCAAAAAACAGTTCTTCTCCCCGACCTTGAGGCCGGCTGCCCGATGGCCGATATGATCACCGCCGAGGAGCTCAGAGCCTGGAAGAAAAAATATCCCGGAAGAAAGGTCGTCAGCTATGTCAACACAACCGCCGAAGTCAAGGCGGAGTCGGATATCTGTTGTACCTCCTCAAACGCCGTCAAGGTCGTGAACTCAATCGAGGACGACGAAATCCTTTTTCTCCCAGATAAGAACCTGGCCGCCTATGTGGCCCGGCTGACTCGGAAAAAGATCATCGCCTGGGACGGCTACTGCTATATCCATAACCGGATTTATGCCAGCGACGTCCTGGCCAGAAAAAGGATGTATCCCGGCGCCGAGGTCTGGGTTCATCCCGAATGCCGGCCTGAGGTAATCGACCTGGCCGATAAAGTGCTTTCCACGGGCCATATGGTCAAGGCGGCGCGGGAGACGCGGGCGAAGGAAGTCATCATCGGAACAGAAGCGGGAATCATCTACCGCCTGAAAAAAGAGAATCCCGCCACGGCCTTCTACCCGGTCAAGGAGATGGCTCTGTGTTCGAACATGAAAAAAATCAACCTCCACAAGGTCTGGAGAGCCTTGGAGGAGATGATATTCAAAATTGTGGTTCCCCCTGAGGTCAGCGCGCGGGCGAGAGGAGCCATCGAAAGAATGATCAAAATTTAAGGAGGACGAAATGAAAAAGATGACCGAAGAACACCTGAAGAACGCGTATGCCGGCGAAAGCCAAGCTCATATGAAATACCTGGCCTTTGCCGACGCGGCTGAGAAGGAGAAGTTTTCCAATGTCGCCCGCCTTTTCCGGGCCAACAGCTACGCCGAGCAGGTCCATGCCACCAACCATCTGCGCACCCTTAACGGCATCGGGAAAACGGCGGAGAATCTTCAGGCGGCCGAGAACGGGGAGAATTTCGAAGTCGAAGAGATGTACCCGGCCTACATCAAGGTCGCCGAAAATCAAGGGGAAAAAATGGCGGCGACGATGTTCGTCTGGGCCATGGGAGCAGAGAAAGTCCATGCCGGGCTCTATAAGCGGGCCAAAGAGGTCGTGCGCAAGGACAAGGATCTGGGCTATTTCCCCGTCCACGTGTGCTCGAATTGCGGCTTCACGATGGAGGGTGAGGCGCCCGACAAATGCCCCGTCTGCGGCGCGCCGAAAGAGAAGTTTGTGAAATTTTGAGGCCGGTGTATTAGAATAAGAGAGGAGGCTTGAATTGGCCTTAGACCCGAACCTGCGACCCTATGAAGTCTTGGCTGCAGCCATTCGGTCAGAGATTGAAGCGGCGAATTTTTATTCGAAGATTCTCGACAGAGTGAAGAATATTCTCCTCCAGCAAAAGCTGAAATTCCTTGTCCTCGAAGAAAAAAAGCACAGGAAAATCTTGGAACGGCTTTATGGCGAGCGTTTCCCTGACCGTGAACTCAGAGTCCCGGAGAAGCTCGTCCGGCCCCGCCTGCCCGTCACGCTGGACGAAAAAAGTTCTATCCTTGACCTCTTTAAAGTCGCTCTCGCGGCGGAAAAGTTTGCCGAGGAATTCTACGCCGATGCCAGGAAAAAGGTCGAGGATGCGGCCAGTAAGAAAATACTCGAGTACTTGAGCCGCGTGGAACGAAGTCATTATTTTTTGATCAAAGCGGAAATCGATCTTCTGAGCCGGTTCCCCGACTACTATGACGTGGAGGATTTTCATCTCGGCCAAGACCTTTTTCATATCGGCCCCTAGCTGCCGTTAAATAACGAACGGCAAGGGACAGATCCGCCCCCAAAGGGAGAACTGCGAAGGGCGTTCGAAGAAGCCCCTTGTTCGTTAGAGAGGAGGGACAAGGATGAAACATACGTGGCGTTTGGGAAAGATTTTCGGAATCGAAATCCATATCGATTCGAGCTGGCTGGTTATTTTTATCCTCTTCACCTGGGTTCTGGCCGGAAGTTATTTCCCCAGAGCCTATCCTGCCTGGGCGCGCACTCTCTATTGGGTCATGGGCCTTCTGACCAGTCTTCTCGTTTTTGCGTCGGTCCTTGCCCACGAACTCGCCCATTCCGTGGTCGCTTTGAAGCAAGGCGAGAAGGTCCGGAGCATTACGCTTTTCATACTGGGTGGAGTGTCTCAGATTGCAGAAGAGCCCAAGGAACCGCTGAAAGAATTTGCCATGGCGATTGTTGGACCGACGTCGAGCTTCGTCATCGCCTTCCTTTTCTTTCTCCTTTCGCTTTGGCTGAAAAGCGTGAGCGTGCCCCTGGCGGCATCCGCCACTTACTTGGCTGTGATAAACACAGCCCTGGGTATTTTTAACCTGATCCCCGGGTTTCCCATGGACGGCGGCCGGGTTTTGCGCTCCATTCTCTGGAAAGTAACAGGCAATCTGAAAAAGGCCACCCGCGTCGCTTCATTGGCCGGGCAGGGAATTGCCTTTCTCCTTATTTTCCTGGGCATCTTCGAGTTCCTGCGCGGCGGCCTTTCGGGATTGTGGTGGATTCTCATCGGCTGGTTTCTTTACAACGCCGCCGTCAGCGGCTACAGCGAGGTGATGATCAAAAGCGTTTTGCAGGGGATGAAGGCCGAGGACCTGATGAGCAAGGATTTCGAGACCATTCCTGGGGATCTTTCGGTCCAGGACCTGGTCGATCACTACATCCTCAAAAAGAAGGAGCGCGTCTTTCTGGTCAGCGATGACGGAGAGCTCAAGGGGATTGTCTGTCTCGAAGATGTCAAGCAGACGCCCAAGGAAAAATGGCCGGAGTCCAAGGTGAAAGACATTATGACGCCGCGGGAGCGGCTGGAGGCGGTAACCCCCGATGCCGACGGCAACAAGATTCTCGCCAGCCTGGCCACGAAAAATATCCACCAGGTGCCTGTCATGAAGGGAGACAGGATCGAAGGAATCATCTGCCGGACCGATATCATCCGCTATCTCCAGCTCCGGTCGGACCTGGGAGTCTAAGAGAGGATGGTGATGGAACCAGCCAAGAAACGAATCGGAGGGATCATCAGGATTCTGCGCCGGGAATATCCTTCGACCCGGACGGCACTCCATTTCGAAACACCCCTTGAGATCCTTGTGGCGACCATCCTGGCCGCCCAGTGCACCGACGAACGGGTCAACAAGATCACTCCCGAACTTTTCAAAAAATATCCCGCGGCCGCCGAATTTGCCCAGGCGGACCGGGCTGAGCTTGAAGCGGATATCCGTCCGACCGGTTTCTTCCGCAATAAGGCCAAGAGCATCATCGGAGCCGCCCAAAAAATCGTCCAAGACTTCGGGGGCGACGTGCCGGCGACGATGAAAGAGCTCATCACTCTTCCTGGTGTGGCGAGAAAGACAGCGAACATCGTTCTCTCCTCGGCCTTTTCGAAGGCAGAGGGAATCGCCGTGGATACCCATGTGAGGCGCCTTTCCGGCAGGCTCGGGCTGAGCCGCGAGAGCGATCCCGATAAGATTGAACGCGACCTGATGAAGATCGTCCCGAGAAAGGATTGGCTGGATTTCAATTACATGCTCGTCGACCACGGCCGGAAGACCTGCCAGGCGCGAAAACCCCGCTGCCCGCAGTGCGCTCTACGGAACCTGTGCCCGTCCGCTGTGAAGTTCTACGCGGAACTCAAAACGAGAAAAGCATGATCAAAGAAGCCATGCTTTATCGCAGCCTCGACGAAGGCAAGGTTGAATGTTTTCTTTGCGCCCACCGCTGCCAAATCCAGCCCTTAAAGTTCGGGGTTTGCGGAGTCCGGGAAAACAGGGAAGGGAAACTGTACACGCATGTCTATGGAGAGGTGATCGCCGCCCACATCGACCCGATCGAAAAAAAGCCTCTTTATCATTTCCTTCCCGGAACAACGTCCTTTTCCATCGCCACGGTCGGGTGCAACTTTCGCTGTCCCTTCTGCCAGAATTGGCAGATCTCTCAGGTCAAAAAAAAGGATAAGACAACAGCCGGGGAGGGCCAGCTTTCTCCGGAGAACATCGTGAAGGAGGCGAGGCGGCAGCGTTGCCGGAGCATTTCCTACACTTATACCGAGCCGACGATATTTTTTGAATATGCCTATGACACTGCAAAGTTAGCCCGGAGCGCCGGCCTGGCCAACGTCTTTGTCACGAACGGCTATATGACCGCAGACGCCTTGAAGACGATCCAGCCTTATCTTGATGCGGCAAATGTCGACCTCAAGGCTTTTAGAGACGAGACCTATAAGAAAATCTGCGGGGCCCGCCTCGAACCGGTCCTCGAATCCATCCGCCTGATGAAAGAACTCAAGGTCTGGGTCGAGGTGACAACGCTTGTGGTGCCGGGGATGAACGATGGGGAGGAGGAACTTCGGAGCATTGCCCGCTTTATCGCCGGAGTCAGCCCTGAGATCCCCTGGCACGTCAGCCGGTTTCACCCCGACTATAAGTTTACCCAAACAGGCGCTACTCCTATAGAGACTCTGCGGAAAGCCTATTCCCTGGGGAAAGAGGAAGGCCTCGAGTACGTCTATGTCGGCAATGTCTGGGGAGAGTCAGAAGACACGGTTTGTTCGCAGTGCGGTCAGCCTCTCCTCCGACGGAGCGGGTTTTCTATCGAAGAGAACAAGCTCAAAGACGGGAAGTGTCCCTTCTGCGGAAATCCCGTCGCCGGGATTTTTAACTAGGGGACTGCAGGTTTCAGCCTGCCCGAATACGCCTCCCAAAGGCGGCGGTCACCCTAGCACTTGACCGCGCGAAGTCACTTTCCGTTCAAAGAATTGCGAGCCACTCTTTGATTGCCGCAATGTGAAGCTTGACGAGCGACTCCAGATCGGCCGGCTTTTTCAGGCTGCGTCTCCCACAGTAGGCAGTGACTGCGGCATCAATATCAAGCCAGGAGGAAAAAAGGTAGTCCGAGGAGCCCACGCTTAGGCTATTATTTTTCTTTTTTTTGCGAACTTTCTTCTTCTTTGATTTCTTGCCGATGCGGTCCAGCTTCGCAACCATTTGCTTATATACGGCCGCATACATCTTCTCGAAATGAAAGTATGCTTCTGCTCCCTGAGATTCGAGGTAACCTTCGACTCTCCGGTCCGTGCCATAAACTCCGAGGCAATCCGGATGAGGCGGCATGCTGCCGAATCTCTCCTTTCCTTCTTTGTCCACGATCTGTCCCAGAGGGTAGAGGCGGCAGACGAGGGGCCGGTCGGGATGGACGC
>CAZOKP010000075.1:2828-4725 GCA_964580435.1 uncultured Eubacteriales bacterium | reverse complement strand
TCCGGAGGCAAAAGTTCCGATGGAGCAGAGATTCAGGTTTCTCGACCATACGGCTGATGCCAAGTTCCAGGCTTTTGGCCGCACCATGGAAGAGGCATTTGCCAATGCCGCCCTGGCAACGGCGTCGTTGATGTGGGATGTCGATGCCATTTCCAAGCGGGTCCGGCATCCCCTTAGCGTCCGGGGCAGGGATCTTGAGCAATTGCTCGTGCAATTTTTGCAGGAGATCATATATTTATTTGAAACAAAGATGTTTCTTCTCGGCTCCGCCGAGGAGCTTAAGATCAAGGAAAGCGACCATGGATACAGCCTCATGGCGGTCTTCTCCGGTGATGACCGCCCCGGCGAGTACAATATCTTCGGCGAAGTCAAGGCCGTTACCTACAACGAGATGAAGATAGAAAACAATGACCGCATCACCCTTCAGGTGGTGGTGGATATCTGAGGTGCGAAAATGGAACTCCGAAAAATAAACGATTTCGTCTGGGAGATTCCGAGACAGGGGGAGATGAAGGTCCCTGCGCTGATCTACGCTTCGGCCAGGCTTCTGGAGAGCGTCAAGCGCGACCTCACCTTGCAGCAGGCCAGGAATGTGGCCTGTCTGCCCGGAATCCAGCGGATGTCCTATGTCATGCCCGACGCCCATCAGGGCTATGGTTTCCCGATCGGAGGCGTGGCCGCTTTTGACCTGGACTCGGGGATCATCTCTCCCGGCGGGGTCGGCTATGATATCAACTGCGGAGTCAGGCTCCTGCGGACAGACTTCATGGAAAAAGACATCTCCGCCAAGAGGAAGGAGCTCCTCGCCGAAATATTCAAGGAAGTACCCGCCGGCGTCGGCAAGGGCGGCATCACCAAGCTCAGCCGCAGCGTGCTCAAGGATATACTGGCTAAGGGCGCAGAATGGGCCGTCGAGCAGGGCTACGGCACCAAGGAGGACCTGCTGATGACCGAGGAGAGCGGCCGGATGAAGGACGCCGAGCCCGACTTCGTCTCCGAGCGGGCCCTGGAAAGGGGCATCCCTCAGCTCGGCACCCTGGGCGCGGGAAATCATTTCCTCGAGATCCAGAAGGTCTCCGACATCTATGATAAGGACATCGCTGAGGTCTTCGGAATTCAGGGGGAAGGACAGGTCCTGGTGATGATCCACTGCGGAAGCCGCGGCCTGGGGCATCAGGTGGCCTCCGATTATATCGAGTCGATGGAGAACAAGCTCGGGGCCAAAGGGCTGCCGGACCGGGAATTGATCAACGCTCCCGTCCGCTCGCCTTTAGGTCAGCAGTACTATAAGTCCATGTGCGCGGCGGTCAATTATGCCTTTGCCAACCGCCAGATGATTGCCCACTGGGTGCGCGATGTCTTCGCCAGGGTGATGGGAAGTTCCAAGGGGATGAGGCAGGTTTATGATGTCTGCCATAATGTGGCCAAAATAGAAAAGCATGCGATCGAAGGCCAGACGCAGGAACTGTGCATCCACCGCAAGGGAGCGACGCGAAGTTTCGGGCCGGGCCGGGTTGAGGTCCCGGAAGCCTACAGGTCTTCGGGCCAGCCTGTTATCATCCCCGGGAGCATGGGGACGGCTTCTTATTTGCTGGTGGGAACCACAGAAGCGGAAGGCCTGAGTTTCAGCTCAACAGCCCATGGCGCTGGCCGGGTCATGTCAAGGCACGAGGCGCTTCGCCGCTTCCGCGGCGAGCAGATCCGCGACGACCTCCAGAAGAAAGGAATCGAACTCCGGTCGACGAGCTGGAAAGGAGTTGCCGAGGAAGCCCCGGGCGCCTACAAGGACGTGGATGAGGTCGTGCGGGTTTCGCATGAGGTAGGCATCGGCCGCCTTGTGGCCAGAGTCGTCCCCGTCGGTGTCATGAAAGGATAAGCCCTTTTGTTCGTTATTCGA
>CAZOKP010000075.1:0-2728 GCA_964580435.1 uncultured Eubacteriales bacterium | reverse complement strand
GTAATCACCTTGTCGATATCTTTTTCGGCGTAGTCCTCGAACTGCTGGGCCAGCGTGTATTCGCTCTGCAGCATCAGGAAGTGGCTCTTTTCCACCTTGCTTAAATATTCCAACACCCTTTTTTTCGAAGGCCCGACCTTTTTGGCCAGGGAGGCATAGAAGTTCTGGGCTGATTTTTCTGCGATCATGGCCTGATAGAGGATTTCAGCAAAGGTGGAGGAAGGCCTGACCTGGACGGAGGGAAGAAGACGCTCGTCCACACTGCCGGGAACTTGGATCGCCTTTCCAGGATAGAGAACCCCGAACAAATTCTCCAGCACGGACTTGTGCTTTTTTTCTTCGAAGGCCAGAACCTGGAACTTCTCCTTAAGCAACGGATTTTTCACCCGGCTCGACAGCTTGGTGTAAAGCCTGTTGGCATCGATCTCCGCCCGGACGGCATACCCCAAGAGTTTCTTGACCGGTTCTCTAGCGATACTGACCATGTTCTCTTCTCCTTTCAAAAAAAACCAGGATACACCAGTCAGGGGAATCTTTCAAATTGTATCGTCCTGAGGGTAGCATCTCCTTTTATGTGATGAGAATGGGTCCTGTCACAGCGCGTCCCCGTCCGTCCTCGCTGAAGACCCCCCACCCACCACCATTCGCTCGGACGTTCCGGGGACTGACGCTGTGCCACCCATTCCCCATATGTAAATAAAGCCATAACAGAAATGGAGATGCTTCCCGTCTTGAGAATGTCTGAGCGGTGCTGGGGGAGAACCTGGAACTTTAGCTCAGTTTTTTCTTCAGCTGACGAAGGCTCAGGCAGTTGAGGATATCCTTTTTCTCCAGCCAGGCGCGCCTGGCAATGCCGACCCCGAACCTCATCATTCGGAGTCCGGCGGCGTAATGGGTATCCGTGCCGAGTGCAATCTTGAGGCCCATATCCTTGGCTTTTTTGAGATAGAATTCATTCAGGTCCAGGCGGTCATAAAAGGCATTGAGCTCAACGGCCGTGCCCGTCCGGCGGGCCCCTTCGAGCACGGCATCGAGGTCGACATCATACCCCTCCCGGCCGGAGATGAGACGCCCCGACGGATGCGCGATGATGCCGACATGCGGATTCTCGATGGCTTTGAGAATTCTTGCGGTGACATTCTTCTTGAATCCGGAATGGATGGATGCCACGACCACATCCAGTCTCGCGAGGAGCTCGTCGGGGCAATCCACCCGGCCGTCGCCGAGGATATCCGCTTCAATCCCGGCGAGCAGCCGGAAGCCCTTGAGACGCCGGTTGATCTTCTCGACCTCTTTGATTTGTCGGCGAAGCCGCTCGGGGCTGAGACCGCGGGCATAATGGGCTGCCTCAGAATGGTCGCAGACGGCGATATATTCGTAGCCCAGGCCGCGGGCCAGGTCGACGAGCTCCAGGAGTGTGACATGCCCATCGCTCCAGTCCGAATGAACATGAAGGTCGCCTTTGATGTCTTTGTCTTCCACGACGTGGGGGAGTTTCCCTTCCGAGGCCAGTTCGATTTCCCCCCGGTCCTCACGAAGTTCCGGGGGAATATAGGGGAGACCCATGACCGCATAGACTTCCTCCTCCGTTTGTCCGGCGATCTTTTTGTCCCCCCGGAACACCCCGTATTCAGAGATCTTGAGCCCCTTGTCCTTGGCCATGCCCCGGAGTTTGATGTTATGGGCCTTTGAGCCTGTAAAATATTGAAGAGCCGCGCCGTACTCCGATTCATCGACGATCCTCAGGTCGACTTGGCGTTCCCCGGTTTCCGCGGCGATGATCGCCGAGCCTTTGGTCGTACCTTCAGCCAGGACACGTTTGATTTTGGGATAGCGGGTGAAATAGCGGATGATTGACGTGCCGTCTTTCCCACTCGCCAGGATGTCGATATCTCCGACTGTCTCTTTCATCCGGCGCAGTGATCCCGCCGTCGAAATCCGTCCCAGACCTGGAGCCCTACGGAGATAATCGATGACCTCCTCGGCTACGGCTACGGCTTCGCCAAGCGAAATGCGTTCATGGGCTTTCTCAATGAGTTCAATGCCCTTTCTGATGTTATCGACTTTTTTTTCGCCCAGGCCATAAAGCGAGGCCAGGGAACCATCGGCGATCACTTTCTTCAGGCCCTCGAGGTTCTTGACGCCGAGCTCCTGGTGGGCCAGGTGGACTGTCTTGGCGCCCATGTTTGGTATTTCCAGGAGGTCGAGAAGGGTCTCCGGGATTCCCGAAAGAGCCTCCTGGTATTTCTTCATTTTGCCCGTTTGGATGTATTCGTCGATCTTGGCGGCGATTCCGCTGCCGACGCCGGGGATCTCCTGGAGCTTTTTTTCCCGGGCGACATTTTCGATATCCTTTCCCAGGTCCTCAAGGATCCGGGCCGCCTTTCGGTAGGCCAGGACCTTGAACCCAACCTCGCCTTTGATCTCCAGGGCATCGGCGATACGGGAGAAAAGCGCCGCGATTTCCTTGTTTTTCATAGTGCTGTGTGAGCTCTAACTTATCCTTTATTATATATAGAGAGGGCGGTCAAAACAATTCGTCACCTCACAAAGGCTTTGAAATTCTTCTCGTTTTTCTGGGCGAGGGGCAGTGGCTGGAGAAACCCGTGGAGCGACGAGCGAGCACGGTTCCTCTCGGCCTGGCGAGAGGAGAGCGAGGAGCGGATCGAGCTCGTTTTTCTCGCCGGGAAAAACGAGCGTGGTTTCGAAGACACTGGCCTGAGCCCTG
>CAZOKP010000074.1:0-12973 GCA_964580435.1 uncultured Eubacteriales bacterium | reverse complement strand
AGTATGCCTTCCAAGAGTACCTCAAATGGAACGCGGACCTGGCGAAGATGACCAGCCAGAGACAGTGACTAAGTCCCGGATGGATCTCAAGCCAGAATTCTTGAATGGCGGGAGACTCGCCCTCTTCTGGCTTAGGTTCGGAGTTTGTTCTGGCAAGTATCTTCTCCAGAGAGAGAAATATCCGTTGTTTTTAACAGAATCCTTGAGGTTAACCAGAGATCAAGGATTGCCGGGAAAGATAAGAGTTGTGAGATTCGCTGATCATTATTATGCGGCGATTCTCAGGATTCCTAGCTGGCCTTCTCAGCCTTTTGACCAGATGATGGCGAACGGTGGGTTCAACATCAAGAAAGCGGGAACTCCTTGGAAGCCCCAGGTCGATTCCGCGATCCTCGCGATGACCCGGCGATGTCGCAATCACTGCAAACACTGTTATGAATACACGAACCTGGCCGAGGAGGAATCCGTTCCCATCCAGCGCTGGAAAGAGGTTCTTCGAGAGATCCAAAGAGTCGGCGTGAGCATAGTCGTTTTTTCAGGCGGTGAGCCGCTTCTCAGGTATGACGGACTCGTGGAGCTGTTGGAGTCTGGAGACAAGAGCCTTTCGGACTTCCATGTCCATACTTCCGGAGAGGGCTTGACTTTCGAGAGAGCGATGGCGCTCAAGGCTGCCGGTCTCACCGCGGCTGGTGTCTCTCTTGATGATTTCGATCCCGCGAGACAGGATGAATTCAGAGGCCATGAGGGAGCCCATCAAGAATCCGTCCTGGCCCTTCGGTATTTCCGGCAGGCCGGCATTCTCCCCTATGTCAATCTGTGTTTGAGAAAGGATCTGGTTCAATCAGATCGCTTGTGGAAATTCTATGGGTTTGTGAGAAGTCTGGATGCTTGTTTCATCGTTCTGCTCGAGCCGAAACCCTGGGGAGGGTATCACCATGAAGACGCGGAAGATCTATTTTCCGATGAAGACAGGAGGTGCGTTACTGAATTTTTCAAGAGGGCGGGTCGCGATCGAAGATACAAAGATTATCCTCTGATTTTTTATGCCCCGTATTTTGAGAAGCCCGAGCGCCTCGGTTGCTTAATGGGAGGTCTCTCCCACTTCTATGTCGACAGTCTAGGCCATGTTCGCCCGTGTGTGTTTCTGCCTGTCTCATTCGGAAACATCATGAGAGAGGATTTTTCTCGAATCTATGACGGGATGAGAAGAGCCATTCCCGCTCCTTTGCACAAGCAGTGCCCCGCGCTCTCTCTCGCGGCAACAATTAAAAAAAAGGAAAGTCAGGGTGCTGTTTTACCCATCGCTTATGGGGAAATCAAAGAAGAATGGGAGCGGATGTTTGCCTACGATCCGCGCTTGTGTTCATAGAAACGAACCGCTTCTCTTGTTCTGAGGCGATTCTGGGAACGGGTTTTTCTTCAATTGTCCAGGCGAAAGGACTCCCCCTGGGGCAAAATAAAGCGGCGCAAAAAAGCCACCTTTAACTCTAAGCTGTTTTGCGGCTTTGATTTCGTCCCAGACCTTGACAGAAAGCGCGTTCGCGGCTCCCAGGTCGGCGATGATCTCGCTCTTGGCTCTTATCTCAGGACTTATGAAGACGCCGGGGTTTTTTCTCAGGTCTTCGGGGAGCAAACCATAGGCATCTCTGTTGGGACAGAGATACTTGAGGAAGGTCGTCTTTTCCGCCGCCACTGCCGGGTCATACAGGAAGTTGATGAAGGCATAGGCCAGCCCGCCGACAGTTCCTGATGAGTGTTTTGCCGACAGGAGCACTGTTCTGCCTTGGATGTGCCAGTTTATCAGCCGCGACAGGGAGACAGGACCAGCCAAAAGCCCCCGAGAAGAAACACAAATTTCTGGAAGATTCGGGCATGACCGTGAAAGACGTGTTCTGGTTTGCCTATCGACCGACGCTCATTCCTCTCCTGAAGTCTTTGGCCAAAGAAAGAAGCAAAACGGATGGCTCAAGAGCAACGTTTCGTGAAGCCAATGCTGCAGATATCGGCTACATCATCATGTGCGGAGGGGATATTGTTTTCGCCGAGACCTCGACTGAATATTTTTCGTGATTCTCTCTTTGACCGGGAGGAGAGGTCTGTCGGATTTCGGGCTCTTCTGGCCCCGCGGCCGTTTCCACCGGCCCATCCCTGCTCTCCAAAGCCCTCCTTGACAGTGTTTGATGTCTTGATCTATGCTTCCTCACGATGGTTGGATGGGCTAATCGAGTCGAAAATGTGTCCGCGGCCGGCACAGCTGAAAAGCATGTTCCTATAAATCATCGCTTCGTGATCAGGGCCATATCAAGTTAACGTGTCCCCGAAATACTATTTTCTCGAGCTGACCAATCACTGCAATTTTGACTGCACCTTCTGTCCGGAAGGAGTGATGAAGCGGCCGCGGGAGTTCATGGATAAGAATTTGGCCTTCCGCCTTCTGGACGAAATAGCGGAAAAGAACCTTACCCGGGAGCCCATCCAGCTTCATCTCATGGGTGAGCCGTTCCTCCATCCTCATCTCTTCGAGATCATCGACCATATCCGCCGCGGCGGACTGACTCTCCGGCTTTTTACCAACGGCGCGCTGCTCACCGAACGGACCCGGCAGATGCTTTATGAGGCCCTGGTCGATGAGCTCGTCATCGGCATCCACACCTTCACTGAAAATCTCTACAGGGATCACCGCCGCGGAAAGCCCGACTTTGCGACCTACATGAGCCGTATCCGGGAGACAATCGAAGACAAGTTCCAGCGGAATTCCCGGATGAAGATTTCCCTGGAATACCTGAACACGAAGCATTTCAACCAAGCCCGGAGGGAGAACGATTACGCCCAGGCACTCCTCCCCCTAGTCGACAGAAGCGAGCAAGCTTTTCGCATCATCGGCGAGTGGAAGGAGTTCGGGATAAGGATTTCGGAAAAATATCAACTGAGTTTCATGCCCGTGGACTTGGAAGGGCTGCAGGGCCCCTTCCGCGATAACCCGCTCGACTGTCTAAAGGGCAACCACGTCGAGATCCTCCCCGGAGTGATCCTCCATTTCAAGGATATCAGCTCGTTCTCCGACTACCTGGCCAGGGGCGTCCGGTATGTGGAAAGGTATCAATCATCCTGCGATTCGATCGACGAGCTGCTGGCCGTCCTAGCTAACGGAGACTGCACGCCGTGCTGCGTGGATTACGACGGAAGGATTGTCGTTGGAAGTGCCTTAACTCAAAGCCTCGAATCCATCGGGAAGTCGAGCGCCCTTCAGAATCTCCAGGCCATGAACCGCCAGGGCTGCCTGCCCACACCGCTCTGCCGGGTCTGCAATGCCATCCTCGTTAAGGACGATTATGCCGGGAAGTTCGGTCTGGGCGAAGAACAGCCGTTCGAGCTGCTCTTCGGCTGGTATCCTCTAGAGAGTGACGGCACGACGGGATTTCGCTGGACGGGGAAGAGGGCGGCTCTTTCTCTCGGGCACAGTGCCGACAGTATCGTCTTCCGGTTGAAAAACGGTCACCCCCGGCTTGTCGGATGGAGGATCGCCATCTCCCAAGGGGAAAAAAAGAAGGATTATTATTTGAGGACTAAGGGATGGGAGACCATCGAATTCAAGCTCAAAAATGCGGCTGAGGCGGGGAATCAGGTCATCCTCGAGTCTGAAAAATTCTGGATTCCCGCCGAGGAACCGGGAGGAGGGGAAGATCGGCGGGAGCTCGGAATCGCAGTGCAAAGCATTCGCCTAGAAGCATAAAAAAAGATATAAAAATCGCTTTTTGGGGCTGCCCGACTTTTACACCTGTTCGGATTGGCGCCAATTCTTCCCACAACCACCGGCTCTTGGGGGATCTTTGCCGCTTGGCCCTCCGGTCCTTAACCTGTTACTTCGAAGTTGCGGCCGGGAGCGTGCTTATGCCTGGGGTCATTGCCGCCATCCAGACCTTCGGAGACCGGATCAATCTTCACCCGCACCTCCACTTCCTGGTGACAGAGGGCGGCGTGGACGAAGCGGGTATCATCCTAAAGATCCCGCGGATTGACGACTCGCGGCTGGCCACAATCTTCGCCCGCGAGGTCCTGGCTGATCTTGTCCGCAAGGAACTCCTGAGCCCCCAGTGCGGCGGCCAGATGAAAGTCATCGCTTTCCTCACGGACTAGTCTGTGGTGGACCGCATCATTGACCACCTGAAGTTGACCTTTGTTGCTGAGAGGCCCCCGCCGCCTCAGGTTGCCTTCCAGGAATATCTCATGGCCGCCGAGACTTCGGCCGAATACTCTTTGTCATCTTTTCTTGTCACGGGAGGAGAGGAAATTATTATCCTTTAGAAGTTGCCGCGAATGACCAGCTTGTTTGACTCCCGCCCGGCAAATTGTTATTCTCTGTATCTCGAGAGAAAAGGGATTATTCGGCGATGAAATGCCCTCATTGTCAGGGAGAGAATCCGGAGACTTCCCGTTTTTGCGCGGATTGCGGGACTCAGCTTGGGGCCCCGCAGAAAGACGGCGTTCTTCAAACGCAGACCCTTCAGCCTTTCTCCAAGATGATGATGCCGGGAACGGTCTTCGCCGGCAAATACAAAATTCTCGGAGAGTTGGGGCGCGGCGGGATGGGGGAAGTTTATCTGGCTGAAGATACAACCTTGGCCCGCAGGGTCGCTCTCAAACTCCTTCCTGAAGAGACATATCAGAATTCCGAGGCGAGGCAACGCTTTATCCGCGAAGCCAGGGCAGCCGCCGCTTTGGACCATCCTTACATCTGCAGCATCCACGAGGTCGGAGAATCTGAGGGACGACTCTTCTTTGTCATGGAATATGTCAAGGGCCAGACCTTGCGCGACCGGATCGCCCAGGGGCCGATTCCGCTTAAACAGGCCCTTCAGATCGCCACCGAAGCCGCCGAGGCCCTCCAAGGCGCGCATGAAAAGGGGCTGATCCACAGAGACATCAAGCCGGCCAACATCATGCTCACGGAGAAAGGACACGCCAAGGTGATGGATTTTGGCCTGGCCAAGCCGGCCGCCGGCGCAGAGAAGGCGGGAGCCCAAGCGGAGGCATCGACATCTCTGACCCAGGACGGCATCGCCCCCGGCACTCCGGCTTATATGTCGCCGGAGCAATTGCAGGGCAAGCCGCTCGATCAACGGTCGGATATCTTCTCTTTCGGCATGGTCCTTTATGAGATGATGTCAGGCATTCATCCCTTTAAGAGAGAAACAGGTTTTACCACGATCAGCGCTATTCTGAACGAGAAACCAAGGCCGGTCGCGGATTTTGTCAAGGGAGCGCCGGAACCGCTCCAGCTGGTCATCAGCAAAATGCTGACCAAGGACGCCGGCGAACGGTACCAGTCCGTCCATGACGTCCTCATTGATCTCAAGGAGGTCCAGTTTGGGCTGCCGGCTGATTGGAAAGCCCGGAAATTCCTTCGGCCGGCCCGCCTCGCTGCGGCCTCCGTTGTCCTTGCAGTCACCATAATCGCCGCCGGATGGCTGGCCAAAACCCTATTTTTCAAATCTCCGGCCGAAGCGCTGGCCTTCCAGGAGCGCGACTGGATCCTCATCACCGATTTTGAAAACTTGACGGGCGAACAGGTTTTTGACGGCTCCCTCGAAACCGCCCTGTCTGTCGGCATCCAGCAATCTCAGTATGTCAATGTCTTTCCCCGCAGCCGGGTCCAGGAGACGCTGAAGCGGATGCGCCGGGAGGACATCAAAAAGGTGGATGAAACGGTCGGACGGGAAGTCGCTTTGAGGGAGGGAATCAAAGGCCTATTGGCCTGCCAGATCAGTCGGATCGGTGAGGAATACCAGCTGACTGGCCGCATCGTAGATCCGAACACTCAGGTAGCCGTATTTTCCCATGCCTCCCGGGCCAAGGGCAAGGACGAGGTCCTCAGCGCCCTGGATGATTTGGCCAAAAAAGTGCGCCTGGGACTGGGGGAATCCTTGAGCCGGATTTCCCAGCAAAGACTTCCCCTGCCGAGGGCGACCACGTCATCGCTGGAGGCCTTGAAATTCTACACCGAAGGCAGATTTGCCTCGGGCAATACAGCCTATAAGCTTCTTCAGCAGGCGATCGAACTGGACCCGGATTTTGCCCTGGCTCATGCTGAGCTCGGGATGAAATATTTTATCGATAGCAATCGGCCGAAGGGGGAAGAGCATTTTCAAAAAGCCCTCAGCCTCCTCGACCGCTTGACCACGCGGGAACAGCTCTGGATTCGCGCTATTGTTGAGGATTGGAGGGGTAACCGTGATCAGGGAATCGAGAATTATAAGGCCTATCTGGCGCAATATCCCGACGACAGCGGAGCATGGTATCGACTCGGTTATGCTTATCTGATTTCCCAGAGTTTTGAACTGGGCATAGAAGCCTTCCAGAAGGTCATCGGGATTGACGGTTCCTCATCCGCCGCTTACGTGAATATCGCCACCTGCTACAACTCTCTTGGAAATGCTGCGGAGGCTCTGGAAAACTATCAAAAGGCTTTCCAGTTGGGTCCTGAATGGCTCACGGGCGTATTTGTCAACAACGAATACGGGTTTCTTCTCGTCAAGATGGGCAAAATCCAGGAAGCCGCCCAGGTTTTCGAGAAAATGGTTCAACTCAACGACCCCGGCAAAAAAGCAAAGGGCTATCGCTCCTTAGGATTATTAGACATGTATCGGGGCAGATATTCTTCAGCTCAAGGACACTTTCAGGAGGCCGTCATTCTCAATAAGACCCTCAAATCTGGACTCAGCGAGCTTCGGGACCATCTATATCTGGCCGCGATATCCAATCTAAAAGGCAGAAGGGAAGGCTTCGAAAAAGAAATGGTTGCGGTCAAACAGATTCAGAAAGAAATCAAAATCGATCCGTATTTTTTAAGCCTCGTGGGAAGAACTTATGCGAGAGCCGGCAGGCATCAAGAGGCTGCCCTTCAACTCAAAGAAATGGAAGCGCGGCTGGGGGATGTCCTGGCCGTGTCAG
This sequence comes from uncultured Eubacteriales bacterium, assembly GCA_964580435.1. GTDB lineage: Bacteria > Acidobacteriota > Aminicenantia > Aminicenantales > UBA8522 > CAZKEW01. Next base: position 6,022 of record CAZOKP010000074.1, on the reverse strand, counting down.
GCGTGGGTAGGAGCAACCAGAGCGACCAGGCCGCTTTCCATCTGCTCAAAGGTGAAGTCGAGCTGACGGAAAAAAAATATGAAGAGGCGGTCAATTCTTTTCTCATGGCAGCCCGCTTGGGGAGAAGCGATGTCGAAGAAAACCTTGCTTATGCCTTTCTGCAGAAGGGTGACACGGACAAAGCCATAGAAAAATACCTGGAATTTCTCAAGATCGACGCTCTTGGCTATGAGCCCCAGGAATCATGGATTCTGGCCCACTACGAGCTGGGAAAGCTGTATAAACAGAAGGGGCAGTTCGAAGATGCCGCTAAGTCCTATGGCCGCTTTCTCGAGATTTGGAAGGATGCCGACCCGGATTTAGCGGTTTTAGCCGACGCCAAAAAACGGCTCTCTCGATTAAAAGGCGGACCTCAAACGCCAAAGACCTGAGTCGTTTTCGCAGCCAGCGCAGCCAAAAAGGAAATTATTATCCTTTTGCCGACCCTGAAATTGCCCTGGAGGAAAAAGAAAGTAGCGTCCGCTATCGAGGATTCGTTGCTTTGTTTTCAGACAGCAGGCCGCCGGTCCGCTTAACGACGACAATAGTGACGTCATCACATGGCTCGGTATCGGAGGCGAATATATGCAGGTCTTCGATGACCTTGCGGCAGAGCTCCGCGGCGGATAAGCCGCGGTTTTCCCGGACGAAGTTTTCGAGCCTTTCCTCGGTGTAATCCTCACCCTTCGCGTTCCGTCCCTCGGGGATCCCGTCCGTGAAGAGGACAGCCAGATCGCCGGGTCCGAGCTCGACCGTTCCGGGTTCATAGGTCACTCCCGGAAACATGCCTAGAGGAAAACCCGAGCTCTTGAGAGCCAAAGTCAGGCCGGCCTTACCCAGGACAAAAGGTGGGTTGTGTCCCGCATTGATATATCGCAGCTCGCCCGTCCGGCGGTTAAGCTCGCCGAAAAAGAAGGTGATGAAGCTGCTGGGCGCTGAACTTTTGAAGACAAAATCGTTCAGGCGGACGGCCATCCGGCCGAGCTCGTACTGCGGATAGACTTCGGCTAAAAGCGCAGCCCGGAGCGAGGCCATAAGGAGCGAAGCGCTGATCCCCTTGCCCGAGACGTCGGCGATGACAATGCCGAGCCGGTCGGCATCGATAGCAACGAAATCGTAATAGTCGCCGCCGACCTCGTAGCACGGGATGTTCAAACCGCTGATCTCGTAGCCATTGAGCCGGGGGCTTTCCTTGGGCAGGAGGTCCTTTTGGATGCGGGCCGCCTGTTCGAGGTCCGCCTCGATCCGCCTCAAGAGCAGCTCCGACTTCGCCTTTTCCTCGGCCAGCAGCCGAAAGGCCTTGTCCCGCTGGACGACGAAAAAATACATCACGCCGAAGATGAATGAGGCCACGAAGAGGAACCCCAGCCAGAAGGTGACTGTGTCCATTTTAACGAGATCGGCCGCAGATTCCCCGAGACGGGGCTCGAGGATGGCCAAGCCAAGGACGAACGCCGAGTAGGCTAGAAAAAGGGCCACGGCCCACCGCCTCTTGAGAAAAAAGACGAGACCCATAAGCGGTCCCATGAGCCCGACCATGATCACGCCCTCGGTCCGCCAAATGCCGCCCAGCAGGACGGTGCTGAGGACGGGGCCAACGACAAAATAAACCAGGACGATGAGTGTGATCCATTTAAAATGCCGGGGATGCAGATAGCCGTCGACCGTCGTCCCGAGAAAGAGGGCGAAAGAGAAGAGAAACCCCCAGGCCATGAGGCTCTCATTAGCCAAGAAATACCAGAGTGCCGAGGCCAGGCCGGCCAAGCATCCGAAGACTGCCGAGACATAGTAAATCCGCTTGACCAGGCGAACATAATCGGAGTCTTGGGGATCGGAGCCGATATTAAGGACGAAGGACAAGAGCCTCTGGAAAAGGCCCTTTCTCTTTTGGCTCATGGACGCTTCGCTCATTATTTATCAAATTCTGCCCTATCCGCGCAAGGTCACTCCAGCTCTCCGGCTTCTTATAGAGAAGTTTTTATGAAGCTGCGGAATCTGCAACTCTCCTCAATGTCCCGCGGCAATCGTCGACGAATACACCGCGGTCCCCCAGAAGATGGGGCTTGAGGGGGAAGACGAACTCGGAGAGCTGCTCGATCTATTCGCCCGGGGAATTCATATTCTTTTTGCGGCCTCGACCCCGAATTTGAAGCCGGCCGTTGACAGAGATTCGCCTGGGTTGTTAGGCTCTGTTTAAGATTCCAACGCGGTCGCTGACAACGAAAAGGGTGAGAAATGGCTGTATTGTCATAGGCCTCAAAAAAGGAGCTCAGGATGAACGCCAAACGCCTTTTGATGAATGGGGATGACTGCTGCAACCACCGTTATACATGGGAAGGATAAACTCTTTGCCAGCTCAACTCCTGAACGTCGCGAAAGCGACACGACCGCACTTCAGTAACTCGCTTGGGGTTGTTATTGCTCATCCGGGGGGATAATTGGCCAATATCTTACTCAAGACCTTCCTCAGCGTTTTTTCTCGGTCTGTGGAAGCGCCAGATTCACCGACGGCGACCAAGCCCCTCCCTCTAAACACCAGCTCCTTTTTCCTGGCATCAATGAGGTCCAGAATCAGAGTTTCTTGTTTAAAGGCAAATGCGGCCTCCTCACCAGGACCAGGCCCGTAATATCCCCAGGAAGGCCCGTAGGCATATCCCCAGCCCGTAATATCAGTCTTGTCGCCTATGCTTCTATGGTAAATGAGTAAAAGGTCGGGGTGATCGGAAGTCTGAGTGAATCCTTTGGTCTTTAGCAGTTCACCCGTAATCGTTTTAATGCGCTGGTCAAGGACGGGATCGCGCTCTTTTGTCGCTTTGGCGCTTTGGGTGGCGGCCGAACTCGACACCGACAGCCAATCATACGTCTTGTAGGCACGAAAGTCGGCCTGCCTGTCATAGTCGTAATTGACTTTGATGAGAGGAGCGCAGCTCAATGTGTAGACCATCGTCCCCACAAGGGCGAATACTGCTGTTTTTCTCATCAAGCTCTTTCATCTATATTAAAAAGCCGGAAAAAAGATGTCAATCGAGCCGTGAGGCCAAATTGAGCAGATAAGAACCATCAGCCTGAAATGGGCGTTTCATCGGCCTCCTCGCATTGATAAAGGCAGGATTTCGGAGTAGAATGGCTGCGCAATTTGAGTTTCATCTAGATATCTTGAGAATGGAGGGAAAAGATGACCAGTGTACTCATCATTATTGGCCTTGTCATCATCGTTCTGTTTTTCAGCGGGATAAGAATCGTCCGGCCCACCCACCGGGGGCTGATCGAGTTCCTGGGAAAATATAGGCGGTTCGCCAAGCCCGGTTTCCATTGGATAGTCCCTATCATCGAAAGGATGTTTCAGGTCAATATTACTGAAGTGATGGTCGATGCCCAGCCTCAGGAGATCATTACCAACGACAATCTCAATGCCCGCGTGGATGCCCAGGTCTATTTTAAAGTCAAGGACGATGAGGAGAGCGTCAAGAGTTCCCTGTATAACGTCTACAATTACCAGTGGCAGATCGTGAACCTGGCCCGGACGACCCTGAGAAACATCATCGGGACACTGACTTTAAAGTCGGCCAACAGCGAGAGGGGCAAGATCAACGAAGAGCTTCAGAAAACGCTGCGAAAAGAAACTCTCACCTGGGGAATCGAGATCGTGAGAACGGAGCTCAAGGAGATCGACCCACCCAAAGATGTTCAGGAGACGATGAACAAAGTCGTCAAGGCCGAGAACGAGAAAATCGCCGCCATTGATTTCGCCACGGCTACTGAAACGATGGCCGATGGGGCCCGCCGGGCGGAGATAAAAAAGGCCGAGGGCGTCAGACAGGCAAGAATCCTTGAAGCCGAGGGAGAAGCGCAGGCCATCAAGCTGGTCAACGAAGCCGCCAATCAATACTTTATCGGCAATGCCCAGCTGCTGAGAAGACTCGAGACTGTTGAGAAGGCTCTGGCATCGAATGCCAAGATCGTCGTGCCTTCGAATACCGAACTGATCAACGTGATCGGCGACCTCGCCGGCATGATTCCCCTTCCGAGAAAAGAAGCAGCCAAATAGGGGACACAATACTCACTCTACGGCCGGATGCTGAACTGGACTTTGATCACGCCGTGGTCCTGGAGAGGAATAAAGCGGCTGTGAGGGTCCCAGATTCTTGCCCAGTTTTTGTTATAAACGAGATAAATTTGATTGCCGGGCGAAATCTCCCAGCGTAGCCGGATATTCATGCCCAGATTCTTGGAAACATCGTCATACTGGATGTAGTTCATCAGCCCAAGGTTTGGAGAAAGATAAAAATCCGCCTTCAGCTCATAGACGTTCTCGTTAAAATTTCCCTGGGGCAGCCGTCCACGAATAAAATTTGAAGAAAATGCCAGCGAGACATAACCCTTATATCTGTAGCTGAGTTCGATCTCCGCTTCGCTAAGGGTCCCGGAATAGAACTGGCCAAAGCTGATGCCGCCGTCCATGGAAAACGGACGATAGGACGGCGATCCGTATTCGATGCCATATCTGGTGAAGTTGTAAGGGCCCTTGGGAATGACGACCCCATCGGAGACTTCAAAATCGAACGGAAGTACGTCCCGGTTGGGGGTAATAAAGAATTCGATGCGATCTCCCCTTTCGGCATTGGCGCTGAAGGGTGTGATCATGATCTCGTAGGTTTCGAGCCTGCCGTCAAGGTCCCAGTAGAATGTGGGAAAGGCCATGAAGTTAAATTGGCGGACCCATTTTCCGAACCAGCCCTTCTGCGGCCGCGGCGAATAGGCTATCCCGCTGCTCAACATTTGAATATTTTTGCGCGGCAGAAACCCCAGGCCGGGGTCCAGGGTGTCGCCGTAATACTTGTATGTCAGGGAGAGATCCCAAAGGTCATTTGGATAATCGGCCCCTAATCCGAACCCGTAAGGCTTGCCGGTCTTCTCCTCATTCCAGTTATAGACCGACCAGAGTGAAACCGTGAGGTTTTTGTCTCCCCGAAACCGAGAGGTGCTGTAAGTGAAATCGAATCCAAGGAGCTGATTTTTTCCGCCTGAAGGATCGCCGTTAGTGAAAATCAGCCCAACCTTGCTTTGAGCCCAGATATTCTGATAGATGCGGCCGGCAAAAAAATTGTCACTGCGGAGTCCGAACGGCGAAAACCGCTTGGTTTGAACATCCAGGAATCCAAGACTGGTGTTGCCCATCTTGCCGTAAAGCTTGGTCCCGAACAAGACAGGAATCTGGTTTCCTTCGAAAAGCCCGATCCGCCGGCTGAAAAAAGGAATAAAGCTCTCGTGGTATCCCGAAGTCGTGCCGAAATTAAAAATCTCCGAGCCCTCGAGGAAAAAGGTCCGCTTCTCCGGGAAAAAGAGAGGAAAGCGAGTCAGGTTGATCTGCCGTTCATCAACCTCGGTCTCAGCAAAATCGGTGTTGTAGGAAAATGCCCCAACCAGGTTGGGCGTGAAATTTTTGTAGATATCGAACCCACCATTTAACTTCTGTTCCGCTTCCAAGCCAAGCTCATGATCGGTGGTTGTGCTCGCGATTCCGTAGGGCCTGAAGGTGATTCCTTTCCCCTGTTTGACGCCGGAGATCCCCTGCAAAGGAGAGGCTTCGTTAGGATTATAAAAGAAACTGTCCAAGGTTGTTCCCGCGAGCCGAATGATCTCCTGCTTTCTCGGGATATACCTCTCCACATTCAAGGCCCAGTACTCCAAACGTGGGTTGAAGGAGATGGTCTTGAAGGGAATCTTGATTTCGACGCTCCAGCCGTCCTTGAGAATCCGGCTCCTCGCGTCCCAGATCCCATCCCAATTCAAGCTGTAGGATTCGCCGTAAGCCAGGCCCTCGCTGCGGGACCCCCGGGGATTGACAAAAAAGATGTAGGCGTTTCGTTTATCCTGAAATGGGTCGAGGAGAACCCGGATGAGGTCGTCGCTCGAGTGTTCATCCTCGAAGGCATCATGGGCCATCGTTTTTGCGGAGATCCGGGAGGGCTCGCTGTCATAA
>CAZOKP010000073.1:0-13255 GCA_964580435.1 uncultured Eubacteriales bacterium | reverse complement strand
GGTTCCGTTGACCGATTGGTTTCTTTGTGATATAAGCTCCAAAGAATGAGACGCGAGGGGCACGCAAACGCTGCCTTGGAAAGGGTTAAAGGAGGGCAGGGATGAGTTTCCAAACCGTCGACTGGGTTGTTATCGTCATCTATTTCCTCGTTCTCCTCGGCATTGCCTGGTGGTCGATGAAGCAGAAACAGCACACCACGGCCGACTATTTCCTGGCCAGCCGTCATATCGGCTGGTTCGTCATCGGCGCTTCCATCTTCGCTTCGAATATCGGAGCCGAACATATTGTCGGGCTGGCCGGCACGGCGGCCAAGACCGGCGTCGTCATGGGGCACTACGAGCTTCATTCCTGGCTGGTGCTTGTCCTGGGATGGGTTTTCGTCCCTTTCTATATGCGCAGCAAGGTCTTCACCATGCCCGAATTCCTGGAGCTCCGCTATTCACCGAAAGCGCGGTGGTTCCTGTCGCTGATCACTCTGATCAGTTATGTGGTGACCAAAGTCTGTGTGAATGTCTATGCCGGTGCGGTCGTCTTCCAGGTGCTCATGGGCATCGATTTCTGGACGGGCGCCCTGTTCATCTTGATCTTCACCGGCCTCTACACGGTCCTCGGAGGCCTGCGGGCCGTTGTTTACACGGAAGCCCTCCAGACCATTGTCCTCATCCTGGGGTCGGTCACCGTCACAATCGCCGGTTTGATTAAGATCGGCGGGTGGCACAATCTCTATGCTATTGCCGGAGGCGATCACTTCAATCTTTTCCTGCCGGCCAACCATCCCGAGTTCCCCTGGCCGGGCATGATCTTCGCCCCGCCGATCGTCGGGCTCTGGTACTGGTGCACCGACCAGTACATCGTCCAGCGCGCGCTCGCGGCCAAGGATGAGCGGCAGGCCCGGCGGGGAAGCATTTTCGCGTCGTGGTTGAAGCTCCTCCCCTTCTATATTTTTATCATTCCCGGGGTCATGGCCTTTGCCCTGGCCAATACCGGCCAGCTCGACCTTCCCAGCGCCGACCAAGCCTTCCCGCGCATGGTCATGGCACTCATTCCGACCGGATTCAAAGGGCTGGTGGCGGGCGGCCTGCTGGCGGCTTTAATGAGCTCCCTCGCTGCTGTTTTCAATTCCTGTTCAACTCTGTTTACCATGGACATCTATAAGAAAATCAGGCCGCAGACGCCGGAGAAAAAACTCGTCCTGGTGGGGCGGATCGCAACCGGAGTTGTGGTGGTTACGGGCGTCGTCTGGATCCCCCTGATGAAGCTCATTTCAGGAGAACTGTATCATTATCTTCAGAGCGTCCAGGCATATATCGCTCCCCCCATTGCCGCGGTCTTCCTGCTGGGGATATTTTACAAGCGGATCAACGCCAAAGGAGCGATGACCACGCTGGTGGGCGGGTTTTCGATCGGCATGATCCGCCTCGTCGCCGAGCTGAACAAGGGAGCGCTCACAGGATGGCTGCACTGGTTCGCCACAGTCAATTTCCTCTATTTCGCCATCTTCTCATTTCTGGGATGCATCGCAGTGCTCGTCGTCGTCAGCCTGCTCACGGCCAGGCCGTCCTATGAGAAAATCCAGGGGCTGACATACGCGACGACCGTGGCGGCGGATAAGGCGGCGTCCCGGGCCAGCTGGGGCTATAAAGAGGTCATTTTGTCGCTCGTCGTGCTGGCGGTTGTGGCTTTCACGCTGATGTATTTTACCGGATGAGCGGGCCGGGTTTATCTCGCGGCCTCTTTGATCAATTTAATATATTCAGAGATCCTGTCTCTGAGCGCCGGGTCCGTTATTGAGGGGAGGACCTTTTCGAACATTTCCCGGGCCTTGTCCAGCTGCTTGTCATTCATATAGCCGATGCCCAGGTTGACGCCGATGTTCACGTCGGCGGGGTTGAGGGACCAGGCGGTTTGGAAGCTCTCGATGGCCTCCCGGTATCGTCCCATTTCGTTCAGAATGACGCCTTTAAGATTATGGACGCGCGCTTCGCCGGGTGATTTCTGGATTGCCTTTTCGATATAGTCTAACGCCGTTGGGAGTTCTTTCTTATCGAAGTAGAGATTGGCCAGGTTGAACCCGGCCAAGGAATTCCCGTTGATGGAGAAGGCTTTCTGGTATTCAGCCATGGCCTTGTCTTTAAGTCCCATCTCCAGATAGGCCGTGCCGAGATTGTTATGGGCATCGGGAAATTCCGGGTTGATAGCCGCGCATTTTTCCAGGACCAAAACCGCCTCGGGATAATTCTTTTTCTCGAGATGAATGATCCCGAGAAGGTTCAAGGATTGGTAATGCCGGGGGTCCAGGGCCAGGGCCTGGCTTAAATATTTGACGGCTTCGTCAGGCAGTTCATAACTCTTTGCGATGACGGCCTTTTCATATTCATTCTGGGCGTTCTTTTCCTTGCCGCGGGCAATTTCTTGCTGAGATGTCGCGCAGAAGGCAAGCCCGAGAATCAACAGGGATAAAAGAAATATTTTTTGGCTCAATTTCCGCCCCGCCAACGTCTTCTTACTGACCTTTCAAGGCGGCAAGCCGCTCGTTGGCTTCCCGGACTTCGGAGAGTCCCTGATCCGCGTTCTTCCAGATCTCCGCAAGCTTCTCATACTGGGCGATGGCCTTGGCGCGGTGGCCGTTTGCTTCATAAAGCCGGGCCAGCCGGAAACGGCTGAAGGGATGGATGAGCTCCTGTTTGCGCGCTTGCGGATCGACAGAGGTCAGTCGTTCATATTCGGCGATAGCCTGGTCACGCTTGCCTTCGAGGGCGAAAGCCCGGGCCGGAACATCGTTAGATAGAGGAATATTGTTCTGGAGCAGCGTATAGATCTGCCCGATGACAAGAGGCGTTTTGTTCATCTTGTTATAAGCAGCCATCACCTCGCTTGCCCGGCCCTCGCTGAGGCTGACCTCTATCAGGAGGAGATGATACGAATTGTCCATCCAGAAGAGGGAGGACTTGTCTTTCTCATTGGACCTGGCCTTGTCGATTTCGGCCAATTTGGCCTTGGCCAGGTCGAGCCGGCCCTTCTTGAGGTCGCCGAGCCCCTGGTAGAAAAGATAAAGGGCGGAATTTAACGACTCGGGCTGGAGTTTGTGTTCGGCGATATTATCGAAGCGCGCTTTGGCATACTTGAGAAAGAGGTCGTATTTTCCCCAATCATAGCTGATCCAAATCTTGGCCCTGTAAATGGTGTTGATCGTCCCGTAATCGTTATCCCTGGCCGCGAGTTCCTGGGCTTTGTCCAACTCTTCAAGGGCCAGTTGAGCATTGCCGAAGAAATAGAGATAGATGGCCCTAAGCTGATATCCGACAGCCTTGTGGCCGCCGGATGGAGCCGCAGAAATGAATTGATCGACCCATTTCATGGCCTCATCATAATTTTCGGTCAGGGCATAAATGTATGAGATCCGAGTGCCCGACCCGAAGTCCGGCTTGACCCGGACCGCCTCCTTATATTGTTGCAGCGCGTCTTCCAGCCTGCCCATCCGAAAATACAGGTCACCCAGCGAGTCATAAGGATTGGCGTCGCCCGGGGATACAGAGGCATAAAGCTTAAAATACTTGATGGCTTCATCATATCTATTCTGGTAGCTATACGCGTAGGCCAGCTGATTCATGGCGTAGCCGTAGTGAGGATCCAGTTTGAGGGCTTGCAGGAGCTCGTTCTCGGCTTCGTCGTATTTTTGAATGTTTGTATAGAAACCAGCCAGTTCCACCCGGGCCCTCTTTTCTTCCGGATACTCCTGGACTATTTTTTTGAGGATGTCAGCATATTTTTCCTGCTTCTTTTCGGCAGACATGACGAGCAAAGCCTTGATGTAAAGGCCTTCTTTCCCCGAGACCCGATCTCCGTATTTCCGCAGCTTGTCGTAGGCTGCGCGGGCTGCATCGGCGTTGCCCAAACGCTCATAAACCCTGGCCAAGTAGGAATAAGCCATGGCAAACTCGGGGTCCAGCTCAACGGCCTTCTCCAAGAGCGCGCGGGAGTCGGCCCAATAGAACTTTTCAAATTCTTCGCGTCCTTTCAGGAAGTAGTTGTAGGCATCGAGAGAGTCTGTCGTCGCCTCCGTGATCGGCGAGGATATGGCCTTGCCGACCTGTTCCTCAGTTCCAATTCCTTTAGCGATCCCCCGGCTCAGCTCATCGATCTGCTTCCTGAGAATGCTTTCGACCCCGTCTCCTCTCGAGCTGACGGTTTTGAGGAGGCTTTTCGTGCTCACGTCCAAGACCTTGGCGTCGGTGACAAAGACGTCGCCTCCTTTGATGAAACTTCCGAGGACGATGGCCTGAATGCCGTCCATGCGGCAGAGCTCAAACCCCAGGTCGCGGTCGATGACTTTTTGGTCCACTTTCCCGAGCTGCTTGACGAGGTCGCGCAATCTCTCCCAGCTCGTGACCCGGATGGCCTTGGACTGCTCGAGGCTGGTGATCAGGAGGTTCGGGATCGCCTCCTGGAGATAATCGTAGGCCTTCTCGCCGGTCTGGTTTTCGAACGTGATCACGGCGACCTTATAGACGTCCCGAGGGGCGGGGGGCGCGGCCTTCCGAACAAGCCATTTTCCCATGACCAGGCCCAAGCCGATGAAGGCCAAGGCTGCGACCGCCCAGGCCGCGGCTTTCTTGCGGCGCGATTTGGCCATCCGCCCGCGGGTTGTAGAGAGATGTTCCTTTCTCATCTGGGTTTCGGCCAGCGTGTGCGCTTCCTCGATGTCCTTCAAGCCGGCCTGAAGCTCCTCGGCACTCTGATATCTATTTTCGGCGCGTTTCTCCAGGCATTTGAGAATGACCCGGCAGAGAGTTTCGGGTATCTCGGGGTTGAATTCGCGCGGGTCCGGCGGGAGTTCGTTTCTGTGTTTGTAGGCGACGCCCAAGGCCGTGTCACCTTCAAAGGGAGGCCTTCCTGTCAACATCTCAAAAAGGATGATTCCCAGGGAATAGATATCCGAGCGCTCGTCGACCTCTTCACCGCTGACCTGCTCAGGACTCATGTATTCGGGCGTGCCCATCATCATCCCGGGGACCGTGGCCCCTTTGGTCTCGAGAGAGCTGGCGATCCCGAAATCCATAATCCGGACCGTCCCCTCTTCGTCGATCATGATATTCTGGGGCTTGAGGTCGCGGTGGACAATGCCGAGATGATGCGCCTCAGACAACCCCCGGCAGATTTGTTGGGCGATATCAAGCGCCGTCTGGATGCTCAGCTCCTTGGTCATCCGGATCATGCGCTTGAGATCCTGGCCGGCGATATATTCCATCGCAATATAGTAGGTGTCCTTTTCCTTCTCGAGATGATAGATGCGGCAGACGTTCTTGTGGATGATCTTCCGGGTAATCTTCATTTCGTTCTGGAAACGCTCGACCGTCTTCTGGTCAAACGAAATCTCGGGCCGGATGAGCTTGAGCGAGACTTTTTCGTTGATCTCCTTGTCCAGGACCTTGTAGACCTTCCCCATTCCGCCCTTGCCGAGCATCTCGATGACCAGGTATCTTCCGGCGAACATGGTGCCCGGCGTGAGGTCTTCTTGAGGAGGAGGCATGACCAGCGTAGGCGCATTAGCCAGGTCTATTGCAGCGCGAGCCGGCAGCGGCGTGGCGCACTTTCTGCAAAAGCGGCTGCCTTCGCTGTTTTCAGTCTGACACTGCGGACAAGGGAGACTCATTTTGTCCTACCTGAAATGGCGATAATTTCTTCCATTATTATATACGTGCCGCTGCCTGTTTTAGTTTCTGCCTTATCATCTTTCAGACCTCGATCTCTTCATATTTTTTATCAGAGAATCGCAGCAGAGACAAGCAAATCACCCAGGAAAGCAGAATCACCACCGCAAACAGGAGGATGAGGATGGTGCCACCGGGGATTCCGGCCTTGGCCAGGAAATAGCTGAAGAACCCCAGGGCCGATAAGACGCCCAGGTCGGCCAATAAGGAAAACACGACATTCAGATTCTGCTTGATGGCCTTCTGCGGGTTGGTCCATTCCAGGAGCGGCCGGGCCAGGTCGATAATCATCCCGACGGCCGTCATTCCGACAGCGCCGACAAGAGCGAACATAATGGCCGCCGCGCAGACTCCCAACGACAGGTGAAGGACCAGCAGGAGCACGACAGAGCCGGCGGCGATTCCCAGCAAAGAGATGATATAGGAATGGAGGAACTTGGCCGTCACTTGCTCCCGGGGTGCGACCGGGATGACCTTGGACATCCAGAACTGGCGGCCTTCGCGCGAGAACGTCGAGGAGGATGTCCCGTTGAGGCAGCCGCAGATCAGGAGAAAACAGGCAGAGGCGAGAATCATGTACGTGGGTTTCGCCGAAGTCATGCCCCTCATCAAGATAAAAGTATTATCACCACCGCCTGCTTTCGCCATAATGACGAAAATCACTGGCAAGAGGAACGCAGTCAGGACGCCGTTGAGGAGGAAGATGGGCGTTCGGTTCATAATCCGCCATTCGCGTGAGAAGATCGCTTGGATGGGGTGGCGGCCGGACGAAACGCGACGCGACATCTCGGCTTGAGAGAGGATCTTGCGCCGGCCGGAGACTTCGCCGATGCCGACCAGGCCGCGGTAGAACAGCTTCTCGGCCGCGACCAGCATCCCGTAGAAAAGGACCAGGGATGCCCCGGCGAAGATAAGCAGGTTGAGAAGCCCGGGGCCGGAAAACCCTCCGGCCACAGCCTTAGTTGCCCAGATGCTCGGAGGGAAGCCCGCACCGATCTGTTTTAAGAGGCTGTCCGGCGAGGTGAAGAACCTGACCATCGCTTGCGCATCCAGCTCCGATCTCCCGGACCTGGCGAAGACAAACTGGAGCCCCATGGCCCCCGTGATAAGGACAAGGCTGCCGACGATTATGAGGGCGTCTTTTTTACGGCTGAGGTTGACGACGCGCATCATGCTGACAACGAGTATCGAGACGATCGCCAGCGGGATGACGGGAAGAAACAAATAGACAATAAGTGCGCTTGCCCAGTAGGCGAACCCGGCCTTCGCCATAATCCCGAAATAGACCAGGATCGGCACCACAATAACCAGGACAGTCAAGTACTCGTTGACCAGGATGACGATGAACTTTGACAGCACGACCTCGAAAGGCTTGAGCGGCAGCGGTATGAGCATCTCCAGGTCGCGCGAAAAATAGAAAGCGGATATGACGTAATAGAGGCCGAAGACCAAGATGAGGAACTGCCCGGCCAGAAGGGCGAAGGTCAGGATGGCCTGCTCCTGACCGACCTGCCGGAGAGCGCCGTATATCCCTTCGATCAACTTGACGTAACCATAGATCGTGGGGATTACGAAGATGACGGCAAGGATTGCGACCGGGACAATCCAGATGTCTTTTTTTTGTCTAAAGACGCGGTGGTAAAGGAGGGAAAGGCCGAAATTGACCTTGAGGGCGACGCGGATGAGGGTGAAAAGTCTTTTCATTTATCGGTCAGGTCCAGAAAGATGTGCTCGAGCGACTGTTCTTGGTCGAGTTTCCTGAGATCTTCCATTGTCCCGCAGGCGATGAGCTTCCCCTTGTTGATGATCCCGATACGGTCGCAGAGCCTTTCGGCCACTTCCATGATATGGGTCGAAAAGAAGAGGGTCTTCCCCTGATCGCAGTGCTCCCGCATGAGCTCCTTAAGATGATGGGAGGAGCGGGGGTCAAGGCCGACCAGCGGCTCATCAAGGACCATGACTTGGGGAGCGGGAAGCAGGGCCGCGATGAGGACGATCTTCTGCTTCATACCGTGGGAGTAGCTCTGGATGGGGCTCGCTACAGCCTGGGCGAGCTCGAAGATCTCCAGCCACTTTTCGATTCGCTCCAGCCTGTCTTTCTTCAGAACGCCGTAGACGTCTCCGATAAAATTCAGATACTCCATGCCCGTCAAGCGCTCGTAGATGGCGGGATAGTCGGGCACATAGGTCGTGATGGATTTGCATTTCAAGGCGTCTTTTTGCGTGTCGAGGCCGTTGACGCCGATCGTCCCCGCATCGGGCTTCAGCAGCCCGACGATCATCTTGATCGTGGTCGTCTTGCCCGCGCCGTTCGGGCCCAGGAAGCCGAAAATCTCGCCGGGCCTCACGACTAGGCTGAGGTCATCCACCGCTTTGACCTTGCCCTTGTTGTAACTTTTGGAAACATGCTGAAACTCGAGCATCAATCGCTCCTTCCAATAGTTTTATAACATATACGGCGGCAAATTGCTAAGCGGCCGTGGGCCCCTATTTCAATAAGAAGTTATGAGAAGGTGTTTGACCTCTGAGCCTTTTTCTCTGAACCAAAAGCACAGCTCCTTGACCAGGTCGATCTCGAGATAAAAGGAGCCCTTTTTTCTGATGGGAGGGATCAGGAACGTCGCTTCAACCGATTCGCCCGGCCGGACGTCATGGGGCAGCTCGAAATGAGGGATATCCAGGCCCAAATCATTCTCGTCTGAATCAAGCCAGTTTGCTCCAACCCTGACCATATGACTCTGGGAAGAATTCCTGAACCAGGGGGCATCCCCCGTATTCTCCATCCGCAGGTGGAGCGCAAAGCTTTCTTCCGCCTTAACCTTGTCCGGGCCGTCGAGGATCTTGATCCGGGCGCTCCACCGGAATGGCCTGGTGGGAGTTTCCTGCTCCGGCCCCGTTACTGCATTCTTTGACTTCTCCGCGCTTTCGGGTTTGCTAAGGAATAATGAAAGAGATGTGAAAATGATGTTGAAATTCCTAAGAACCACGTGCGGCGTTCTCTGAAACTCCATCGGCATGGCCAAAGGCGGGCGGGCGTGTTCTTCTTCGATGGCGAGGTCAACAGGTTCCGTCAAAAGGAATCCTGATTCACGGACGAGCCCGCACAATTCATCAAAACTGAAATACCCCTTCCTCGGCGACCCCAGACGGTTGAGAACGAGCTCTGTCGTCAGCGCGGCCACTCCACCCGGCTTAAGGACTCTCGACATCTCCCGCAAAGCCTTCAATTGACGCCGCTTCCCCCCGAAATGCTCGAGCGAAGAAAGACAGAACAAAAAATCAAAGGTGTCACTCTCAAAGTTAAGCTCCCCGGCATCCATTCTCATAACCCGGAGATGGTCCTGGCGATAAAGGAAAGGGGCGTATTTTTCCGGATGGAGAAGCACGTCCTCAGAGCTCTCCCCGCCGAGGTACCTCTTCTCGTAAAGGTCGGTAGCGTAGACCTCCTTCACTCTGTTGGCCAGAAAATACATCAGCTCTTCATGGCCGCACCCGATTCCCAGGGCCACGGCCTCGGGGCACAATCGCCGGAGCTTTCTCAATCCATAGAGGACCTGGCAGAATTCCCAGACCTTGCGATGGAAAAGCTTCGGTCCAGAAGGAAAGAGGAGGTCGCTGAACCCCTTATTCCACAACACATTCCGGCTGTCCGAAACCCGGCAGACTTTGTTCAGGGAAAGTTCAAGTCCGAAAGATGCAGAGGGTTTGACCTCTACCGTAAAGCGATCGAGCGGCCTGAGCAAGGCATGATAGGCCCGATTTCCCCAGATCGCCCTGACGAAAAAATCCTTGACCCGTCTTCCGAGGCTTCTTTTCAAGGGCTTATAAGGGACAAGAATCCCGCGCTTCTTATTTCTTCGGCAAAGAATCCACGAGCTTTTTGATGTCTTCCTGATTGGGGCTGATCTCGAGCGATTTCCGCCAGGCCGCAAGCGCTTCGGCGGTGTCGCCCAGCTTGTAGTAGGTCATGCCCAGCAAGTTTAAGACCTCAAGGTTGGCGCCGAAGCGGGTCAGATAATCTTTGAAGTAGGGCAAAGCCTCGGCATATTGTCCCAGGCCAAAGGCTGATTTCCCGAGGAGATAATAAACCTGGTCCAAGCCCTGCTCGCCGCCGGAAAACGGGACTAGGACGTCTTTGACCTTCTGGAATTCATTGAGCTCGAAAAGGACCTGGCAAAACCCCAGCGCGTATTTCAGTTGGCCGGGGTTTTTCCGATAGGCCTTCTCCAACGAAGCATAGGCCTCTTTGGGCCTCCCGAGACTCAACATCTGGAGTCCCAGGATATAGTCATACTCCTCGACGCGCGAGGCCGGCATGACCTTGGAGACGATGAGCGGCCTGGGCAAATTCGCCGCCATAGACACCTCAAAATTCTCATCCGACGCTAGGAGCTCCTTTCCGCTCCCGTCAACGAAGGAAATTTTGACGTTATAATAATCAGGCGGGAAGTTGGCCAAGGCGAATTCTTCAAGGAAATCTGGGCCGGGACCGTATTCATTCATCCCTTTCGACCGGGTCAGGAATTCGGCGTCTTGTTTAAGAACGGTCACGTTGATTTTCCCCTGCGACCGGAGCTCAGGGCTCAGGCCGAAGACCTGAAAAAAGACATAGAGGTTGTCTTTCCGGGAAAATGTCTTGCGCGCCTGGCAGATGAGCTGGCCGGCCGCCGTCTTGAAGGGGACGAAATCTCGGTCTGCGGAAGCCCCCTTATCCAGCTGGTAGCCCAGGACCAGCGCGCTTATGACCGGGGCGCCGCCGGTGGCCTCCGGGATGTCGATCGAACCCTCGAAAGAGGTGAACTCTTTGGAAACCGTGTTCTTGAGCAGCAGGTTAAACTTGTAGCTCCCCGGAACGAGGGGAAAAAGGTCCTGGATGGCCAACGATTTGGACCGCAAATCCTCGAGCTCGGCGCTGCTGAAGCTCAGCGGAAACTCCTTGACATATTGATAAACGGTGTTTCCCATGGCGTCAGAAACCCGTCCGTCGAGCTCGAAGTTGGCGCCGTACTTGCCGCCGTAGGAATCCACCGAAATTCTCTTGGGCTCGACGGAATACTCCACCAGAAAAAGCCCGGACGGGTCTTTGATCACGCTCAGGAAAGCGTCGCTGGCGATATAGTTGGCTGTATAATCGACGTCGATCACATCCTTGTACTTGAGCAAGGCGTCGGCATAGGTGTCCTCCACCTTTTTCTGGGGGTAGGAGGCGACATCACCTATCAGCTTCATGGAGGCGAGGGAGACGGTGCCGACGAGAACTCTTTCTCCGTCGATGAGCGAAAGCGTTTGGTAAGCAAGGTTGGGAGCAAGCTTGAGCAGCTGCTTGTAAGCCGTCTGAGTGCCCGAATCAACCGCCGTAGCATCCTGGTAAAGCCCCGTCCCCCAATCGGTAAGCAGGCTTTCCGGTCCGTCATCCACGGGAGAATAGAGGACGTACTCTCCCATCCCATTCTTTCGGAAAAAGATGATGTGAAATCCCGTGGGCAGGCCATAGGCAGGGTCGCCCAGGTAGAACCAGACCAGCGCTGGGTGGACGTTCTGGATGGTATCATATTCTTCGATATTCTGAGGCGGGCCCAGGATGATGTAAATTCGTCCCCGGTCGGTCATCCAGCCGGGCCGCATTGTTCCACGGCCAAAATACTCGTTCGCGTAGGCCAGCCTCTTGTAATGCTCTTCCTTGAATTCATTCTGCGGAGTCCCCGGAGTCGGGTCCCTGTGTTTCCAGAAGGCTTCGATGAAAATATCCCTTTCTCGATCGGTTTCAAGCCGGCGGAAAACGTCCTTTTCACGGGGCGTGATGATATAGACGACTTCTTCGTTCAGCCATTTCTTGTATTTCTCGGGAAGGACCGGTTTGCTTTTCCCTTGGGCCGAAACAAGCCCCGCCAAGAAACCAAAAACAACAATGTAAAGAGTGATTCTTTTCATGGCACCTCTAAATTCTAATCTAACCTATTTCGGGATTTTCTGCAAAGGGCGGGACGATGAAAGACGGACCCTATCTCGGCTTATCCGCTTTCGTTGGTCATTGCGAGACATCGAAGATGTCGTGGCAATCCGACTTGTCGCCTCGACCGAAGCGTGGCAGCCGCAATACGGGATTGCTTCGTCGGAAGGCTCCTCGCAATGACACCAGCAGGAAATCAAATTTAGTGGTGGCGGGAGAAATGGCGGTAGAGGAAATATGTCAAGACAAAAGAAACGAGAAAAATAAGTCCCGGAACGATGATTCCCACCATGGCTAGTCCTTCCTCTCTTTGCGCTTTTTCCGGTAAGAATAATAGGCCAGCAGAAGCCCCAGAAAAGAAAAGAAATAGGCGATGCTCATGCCGATGACCACGGCGAAGCTTTGGTTCATTTATTCCTCCCAGCGCTCGATCTTTTCAAGGTCTTCGAGATAATGCTTCTGTTTCTGTTCATAATCTTCGGAGATGGCTTTGAGCTTGGGGTCGATGATCCAGATCATCACCAGCAACAAAACCAGTCCCGCCGCCAGGGCGACCCAGCCATACCATAATAAGAACAAGCTCAGCATTGTCCCCAGAGCCAGCAAAACATAGATCAGCGGCGATATAATAAAGACCAGATAATCCTCTTTAGTCCATTGGTCGGCTTCCCTGGCCGTCCATTCCCTTTTGATCCAGCTCATCTCAGTTCCCTCCTTTCGCCGGCTTCACTTCCACATCAAGCAGACCACGCCTCTCCGCTTCCTTCCGTACCGGCTTCCACCAGCCTATGGGCCTGGACATAACGTAGTATTTCACGAGCCGGTCCATGTTCTCGGGACGCGTGAGAAAAGTGACCGGAAAATAGATCAAGCTCCCAAGAATCATCATGATCCAGAACTGGAGATAATCCGGCAGGACGGGGATAACGCGGAACTCCGGCAAAACCCAGACGACAAGCCAGCTCAACCCCAGGTTGGCGATCCACGAAGACAGATACCCCCAGGAATTGAACCGCCACCAGACGACCTGGAGGATGGAAGGAAGCCAGATGCCGGCCGCCATGATCCAGAGGGCGAAAATGAGCCACTGGGTGATCTCCTTCATCATCGAGCCATACAGAAAAGACCCGAGGAGAAGGACAAGTGTTGAAATCCGCCCCACCCAGACCAACTCCTTCTCGCTCGCCTTGGGCTTGAAATAATGGTGGTAAAGGTCGCGCGTGGCGTAGGAGGCGCCGAGATTCAGATGCGCCGAGATGGTCGAAAGGTGAATGGCCACGATAGCGGCGAAAAAGAGCCCCACCATGCCTACCGGCAGATACTCAAACCCCAGCCGATACCAGGCCATTTCGTACTGAGCTGTTTCCTTGATCTGCGGATACATGACAAAGAAGCCCATTATGGCGACAGCCCAAAGCGCATTGCGGACGATTATCAATGCCGTGCCCGCCCAGATGGAATAGCTGGCATCGCGCACAGTTTTCGCCGACTGAATCCGCTGCGCCTCCGGGTACCAGTCGATGGCCGTGCCCATCCCAAACCCGCCGATGACGGCGATGACCAGCATGGTCAGGAACCAGACCAGCGGAAAAT
>CAZOKP010000072.1:0-13707 GCA_964580435.1 uncultured Eubacteriales bacterium | reverse complement strand
GCGTCTCACCTCCCAGGGGGCCAACAAGCTGCCCGATTGGGCGCATTGAAGATAAAGGTTGACAGGGGAAAACGCGTTTGGTTACAATGAGTCCCGGTGTATGGTGATTCTGCCCGCGATAAAACAATAAAAAAGGAGGAGAACGAATGATCAAAAAAATCCTTATCATTTTATTTATCTGCACTTTAGTTTTTCTATTCCTTATGAGCTGCAAGCCCAAGGCTAAGCCAACCCCGACCCCGCCTCCTCCGGCAGCCCAAGAACAGCCCAAAGTGGAAAAGGTCGAGGAAGCTCCGCCCGTGACGAAGCCTTCGCTGAGTGAAGAACAGATCTTTATGTCCAAATCCCTCGAAGAAATCAACATACAGGCTCCCCTCAAGATGATTCATTTCGACTATGACCGGTTTGAAATCCGGGAAGACGCCAGGCCGATTCTCGATTCCGACGCCGCCTGGCTCAAAAAATTTGCCAGCGTCAAGGTTCTCATCGAAGGACATTGCGACGAGAGAGGGACAGAAGAATATAACCTGGCGTTGGGGGAAAAAAGAGCCAAGAGCACGATGGACTACCTGGTTTCACTCGGGATTTCTCTGGAAAGGATGAAAATCATCTCCTACGGGAAGAGCCAGCCTCTCGATTCCGGCCATGCGGAAATGGCTTGGGCGAATAACCGCAGAGCTCAATTCCTGATCATCGAAAAATAACATCCGGTCGATGAAAATACGGCTGCCGGGAATTGCCCTACTCCTCTCTTTGCTGTCGCTCGTCTCATTCGGGCAAAACAAGAGTAAGAAAGCCTACGAGCTGATCTACGAAGACGTCCAGGTCCTCAAGAAACAGCTCCTCGTGCTTCAGGACCAGCTGGAGAAGAATGCCGCGGGCATTGAAGCCTTGAAAAATCAGATCCGGGAAGTCCAGGCTCAACTCAAGCTTCTCCAGGCCGACCAGGCCAATGCTCAGGAAGGCATAAAAAATGTTCCCTCTCAATATCAATTCCTGCTGGACAAGATCGAGCAGGTGAATCTGCTCCTAACGAAAATTTCCGAAGACCTGCTGGCGATGAGAGGGGGCGGTCCTCAACCCCAGGTTCCGGGACAGGAGACAAAAGCGGGACTGCCGTCTGCGGCCGAGAGGAAGCAGCCGGAGCAGAAAAAGGAATCTCAGGCGACGGGACAGAAGCCCGCCGTTCCTCCCTCTTCCTCGTTATCGCCGCAGGATACCTACAATTCCGCTTATGCGGACTATCTCAAGGGAAATTTCGAATTGGCCGTCGACGGGTTCAAAATGTATCGCGACAATTTTCCCGACAGCCCCTTGTCGGACAACGCTCTCTACTGGATCGGGGAGTGTTATTACAGCCAGAGAAAATTCGAGGAGGCTATCGACCAGTTCAACGACCTGATCATGAACTATCCGCAGGGCGATAAAATCGCCGCAGCACACCTGAAAAAAGGCTTCGCCCTAGCGGAACTAGGAAAAAAAGACGAGGCCGTGGTCGTTTTCAAGCTGCTCATCGCCAAGTATCCTCTCGCCGAAGAATCCAGGATCGCTCAGGAAAAAATCAAGGAGTTGGCCCAAAAAAAATGAGAGATATCAATAGCCTGAACAAGGTCATCCTCATCGGACGCTTGGGCGGCAAGCCGGATCTCAGGTATCTCCCCCAGAAAGAGCGCGCGGTAGCAAGGTTCTCCCTGGCCACGAATGAACGCTTTTTCAACCCCAGCACCAACGAAAGCCAGATCCGGGCGGAGTGGCATCGAATCATCGTTTGGGGAAAGTTGGCAGAGTTCTGCGAAAAATTCCTGACCCAGGGAAAACAGGTCTTGATTGAAGGCAAACTGAGGACTCGGGCCTGGCAGGACCGGGACGGGAACAAAAGATCGACGACAGAAATCGAAGCGCAGAACATCGTCCTTCTGGGGAAGCGCGAAGAGGCCGCCGGCGTTGAGCCGTTCCCTGCGGAGACGCCCTCGGCCGATTTTCCTCAAGATGAACGGGCCGGTCTTCAGGAAGAGGAAAGAGAAGGAGGGGGAGAGGGTGAGGGCGGGGACGAAGTTCCTTTTTAAGCCTTTTTCTTGCCTTTCTGAAAAGAGTCTTCCTTAAATCATCGAAATCTGGAGGTGCAAGCTCGGGTGGACGGCGTTAAAAAAACAGCAGGCATGGAAAAAGAAACGAAAAAACCTGCCGAGGCGAAATTCAGGGGAAAAATCGAGGAAGATATTCGCCCTTGGGGAAAATTCCGTTCCTATCCTTACGAACTCGCCAAGAATATCAAAATCATAACGGTCAAACCCGGGTCGGCGTTTTCTCTTCAGTATCATTCCAGAAGAAGCGAATTCTGGGTCGTCCTCGACAGCGGCCTGGAAATCACGCTCGGGGCCAAGACATGGAGGCTAAAGAAGGGGGAGGAAATTTTCATCCCCAAGAAAACCCCTCACCGGCTTCGATGCGTCGGCAGACAACCGGGCCGCGTCATGGAGATCTGGGTCGGGCAATCCGAAGAAACGGATATCGTCCGGATTCAGGATGATTACGGGCGGGTTACATGACCTGTCCCAGCAGAAAAGCCTTGGGGTGCTTGGCCAGGATCTTTTCGATCACGTGCTCTTCGATGTCCTGAGCCGTATTCAAGCTCAGGGCTTCTTCGACGATTTTCTCCACTGTTCTCAGCTCCACGGAACGAAGCGTATTCTTGATTCTCGGTATGAAAATGGGGTTCATGCTGAACTTGCGCAAGCCAAATCCCAGGAGAATGAGCGCAGAAAGAGGATTAGCGGCCATTTCACCGCAGACGGTGACGTCCTTCCCTTCTCTTAAAGCCGTTTGGATGATGAACTTGATCAGCCGCAAAACGGAAGGATGGAGTGGCTTGTATAAATAGGAGACAAACTCGTTGGTGCGGTCGACCGCCAGGTAGTACTGAATCAGGTCGTTCGTCCCGATGCTGAGGAAATCCACTTCTTTCGCCAGGATATCGGTGATGGCGGCGGCGGCCGGCACTTCGATCATGACACCGACCTGTATTTGCTTGTCGAACTTAATCCGTTCTTTCTCCAGCTCATCCTTGACCTCTTCGAAGAGCAGCTTGAACTCAAAGATCTCCTCAACTTCCGTGACCATGGGGATCAGAATCCGGACATTCTTCAAGGAACTGGCCCTGAGGATCGCCCGCAGCTGGACTTTGAACAGGTCCCGGTTCGCCAGGGACAAGCGGATGGCCCTCAGCCCAAGAGCAGGGTTCGGCTCTTTCTCAATCTTCAATTGAGGCAGGCTTTTCTCCCCGCCGATATCCACTGTTCGGATATAAACGGGCGCCGGATAGGCCGCCTTGGCAATCCGGGAGTAAACAGAATAATGGTCCGCTTCTGTGGGGAGCATCTCGCTCTGGAGATAGATAAATTCTGAGCGGAAGAGCCCGATCCCCTCCGCCCCGAAGGAGAAGGCCATGCCGACTTCTTCGGGGAGCTCGATGTTGGCCAGCGGATAAAATTTGACCTGATCCTGGGTGACGGACTTCAGCTTGGCCGTCTTCTTGAGTTCTCTGTAATAGTGGTCGTATTTCTCTTTCTTGCTCTGGAATTCCTTTTTGACCGCCGGAGGAGGGTTGATGATCACTTCTCCGTCCGTTCCATCAACGACGAGATAATCCCCGCGTTTGACCTGCTGCATGACATTATGGAGCCCCACGACGGCGGGAATATTCAACGAGCGAGCCAGGATAGCGGTATGCGACGTCGAGCCGCCCATGTCCATGGCCATGGCCAGGACATTGCCCTGGCTGAGCCTCATGGCGGCTTCCGAGGGAAGGAGGTCATGGGCGACGAGGATCAGCTTTTTGGACTCATGGTTGTCCGGTCTCTTTTTTCTCTTCAACTCCAGGTTTCCGTAGATCCTGGCCAGGACATCTGACACATCGGACTTTCTTTGCCGGAAATAGTCGTCGGCAATCGAATCGAACAGTTCTTGATATTTCTTGTTAACCTGGGTCAAGGACCACTCGGCTCTGGCTTTCTCTTGCCTGACGATCCTCTCTATCGCCGTAAGCAGGGATTGGTCTTCGAGAATCAGAAGGTGGGCGTCAAAGATGAAGGCGTACTCTTCCCCCATCTTTTCCTTGACCTCTTGTTTCAGATGCAGGAGTTCATCTCTGGTCCGCTCGACCGCTTTCTTGAGCCTCCGCACTTCCTGGTCGATCCTGGAGGAAGCCACGCTCTCCTTCGCCAAGGTGAAAAGGGTTCTCTCGGTGAGAACGATCTCTCCCATGCCGATTCCCGGCGAAACGCCGATTCCTCTTAGCCTGATAAAAGACATCGGGCTTACTCTCTTTCTCCGAACTTGCCCTTGACCAGATCCTCCAAGGCCTTGAGGGCATCGTTTTCATCTTTTCCCGAAATCCGGAGGACGATCGACGTCCCCTGAATGGCCGCAAGAGTGAGGATTCCAAGAATGCTCTTGCCGTCTATTTCCGTCTCATCCTTGATGATCTTGACAGAGGAGCTGTAGCGGTTGGCCATGTTGACGAATTTAACAGCCGCTCGGGCGTGCAGGCCCAATTTATTTTTTATGACAATTGTCTTCTCAACCATTCCCTCAGGCACCTTTACTGCTTTGAAGTCAAGAGGGCGCTGGCCAGATGGATATTTCTCTTCCCTTGTTCGACAACCTTTTTGACAACGTCCTTCAGGCTGTTGCTTCTCTGAAGAGAAACGAACTTGATAAGCATCGGCAAGTTGACGCCGGTGATAATCTCGACTTGATTGTCCTTCAAAAAGCTGAAGCTCAGGTTGGACGGCGTCCCGCCGAACATGTCCGTGAAGATGACAATGCCATTTTTCTGGTCGACCTGCTTCAGGCTCTGGTTGATTTTCTTCTTGGAGTCCTCCACATCATCATACCAGCCGATCGAGATGGCTTCTATGTTGGCAGCCTCTCCGAGGATAATGGTCAGGGCATTCAACAGCTCTTCGGCCAGCCTTCCGTGGGAAACGATGATTCCGCCGATCATGCCCTCGACCTATTTAAAGACATCGCGGTGATAGACTTTTATATCATATCTTTTCTTCCGAAGATAGTCCCTCAGTTCATCGACAATGACGACGGAACGGTGCTTGCCCCCAGTGCACCCGATCGAAACGGTCAGATAGCTCTTCCCCTCAGCGATAAATTTCGGGATGAGATAATCAGCGAATCCGTACAATTTATTGAGGAACTCCCGCGTCTCCCGGGAATGAAGGACATAATCTCTGACCGACTTCGTCTTCCCCGTCTTGTCGCGGAGGCGGTCAAGGTAAAAGGGGTTGGGCAGGAAACGGGTATCAAAAATTAGGTCAGAATCGAGCGGAATGCCGTATTTGTAGCCGAAGCTCGTGAGAGCGATCTGAAGCGTCGGTTTCTTCCCCTTGACCAGCCTGCGGGTGAGCAATTCTTTGAGCTGCGAAATGTTGGTGGAGGAGGTATCAAAAACCTCGTCGGACATCTTCTTGATCGGGTCCAGTCTTTTTCTTTCCAGCCGAATCCCGTCAATAATGGACTTCCTCCTGGTCAAGGGATGGGGACGACGGGTCTCGCTGAACCTCTTGAGAAGGGTCTCATCCGAGGAATCGAGAAAAATGAGCTTCGGTTTGATTTGCTTCCTGATCTGCTCCAGCACCTTGGGAAATTCGGTCAAAAAGCCCTGTTCCCTCATGTCTACGACCAAGGCCACCTTCTCGATCCCGACTTCTTTTCTCAGCCAGAGGTCAACAAGGCTGGGAATGAGCTTAGCCGGAAGGTTATCCACGCAATAATACCCCAAATCCTCAAGGAAATGGCTGACCACGGTCTTGCCTGATCCTGAAATGCCGGTGATGATAAGAAACCGTTCGTCCCTCATTCTCTATCTCATCCTTGACTGGTTAGGCGAGGGCCTTATCCAGTCTTTTGACGATCTCACGGGAAGCATGATACCCCTTTTTTCGCAGCAAATGAACTTTACAGGCCACTTCGATCAGCAGGGCTATGGTCCGGCCGGGAGCGACGGGGACGATCAGCTGAGGGATCTTCACTCCGAGAATCTCAAAATCCTCGGGAAATTCCAGGCCCAACCTGTCGTATTCATCCCCTCTTTGCCATTTCTTGAGCCGGATGACCAGGTCCACGTTGGACTGCCGGGCAATGGCCCGCAGCCCGTAGATTTCTTTGATGTTGATGATCCCCAATCCTCTAATTTCCATAAAATAACGGCTCAGAGAGGGAGCATTGCCGATAAGTTTTCCGTCTTTTCGCTTTCTGACCTCAACCACATCATCCGAAATGAAACGGTGTCCCCGGGAGATAAGCTCCAGAGCGCTCTCGCTCTTGCCGATGCCGCTGTGACCGATGATGATGACTCCCAGCCCGAAGATCTGGAGAAATCCGCCGGAGAGCGTGATCCGGGAGGAGCCGGGGCCCTTATTCATTTATATTATCTTCTTCCTCACGAATGACCTCGATCACCTTTCGCGGGTTCTTCGCCCCCATGATCTTCCTTGCCAGAGAGGAGGATTCCCGCACAAGTTGGGCAATGGCGGCGAGGACTTGCAGGCTAAGGCTGGGATTCTCAGGGGAAGAGATGACCAGGAAAAAGATGTGCGTCGGCTTTTTATCGATCGACCCGAAATCCACGCCTTTTTTAGAGATAGCCACGCCCACAAGGGCATTTTTGACCTCTTTCAGCTTGCAGTGCGGGATAGAGATTCCTTCGCCGATCGCCGTGCTTCCCAGCCTTTCCCTTTGAATGAGTTTCTCCAACAGCTCTTTCTCTTGGCTGATGACCTCTTTGTCCTTCAAGAAATGGGCCATCTCTTCAAGGACGGCATCTCGTTCCAGGGAATGGAGGTCAACGATGATCGTGTCTTCCGTCAGCAAGGGATGAATTTTCACGCCTTTTGCCTTTCTCTCGACGGCCTATTCTGGTTCGATCAAGCCATAATGGCCGTCTTTGCGGCGGTAGATGACGGCCCACTTTTCAGAACCCTGTTTCCGGAAAAGGAAAACGTCCTTGCCCTCGAGGTCAAATTGAAGAAGGGCTTCTTCCAAGGGCAGGGGCTTCAAGGAATAGGCCTGGCTTTTGATGATTCTTTTCGTTGGCTCGGCCTCCGTCTCGGAAGACCAAGAGGATTGCTTTCTCTCCCGTCCCTTTCGCCTTTTCTTCGCCCTGAATTTTTCCCTCTCCTTCTTCACCTTCTTCTCAAGATTTTCGAAAGCCAAGTTCAGGGAATTCATCATCTCGTGGGTTTCTTCCACCATCATCAAGCTTGCTCCCTTGGCCTTGACATGGATCTCCACCTTGTGCCGGTATTTCTCGACGGAAAGGATCAGGTCGACCTCTATAACCGAGCCCATCAATTTTTCCAGCCCTTTGAGCCTTTTCTCGCAATACGCCTTGATTTCGGGCGTGAGGTCCATCTGCCGGGCTGTGAAATGAACGACCATTAGCTTCCCTCCATAATGGATTTTCTTTTGCGGATGTGAGACGACGGAATCTTGAGCTGTTTTCTGTACTTGGCTACGGTCCGCCGGGCGATCTTCAGATTGTTCCGGGCCAAAATGTCCCCGATCTCGATATCGCTCAAGGGCCGGCCTTTGTCTTCATTTTCAACAAGCCTCTTGATCTTCTCCTTGATCTTCAAAGAGGAAATCTCTTCGCCGAAATCGCCCACCAGCGATTTATGGAAAAAATATTTCAGAGGAAAGACCCCCCAGGGTGTGGTCATGAATTTGTTGGCTACAACCCGGCCGACGGTCGACTCATGGACGCCGATTTCTCTGGCGATCTCCATCAGAGTGAGTGGCTTGATGTAATCGATCCCTTTTTCAAAAAAGTCACGCTGCCGGTCGACGATGTACTTGGCCACCTTATAAACGGTGTGATCGCGCTGGTTAAGGCTGCGCAGGAACCAAAGCGCCTTTTTCAACTTGTCCTTTAAGAAATTATACGCCTCGATATTCTCCTTGGCGGCCTTCGCCAGAAGCTTTCTGTAGTAAGCGTTGATTCTCAGCCGAGGGAGGCCTTCGTCATTCAGGCTGACGATGAGACCATCCTCTTCCTTGGACACGACGATATCGGGAACCACATAGGCTGTCTTTTCCTGGCTGTATTTTCTTCCGGGAGTGGGGTCCAGCCTTTTGATCACCTCGATATGGTTCTTGACGTCCTGAAGGGACAGGCCCAGAAGCTTTGCCAGATGGACAAAGTCCGATTTTTCAAGAAGCCCAAGATGGTTGTGGACGATCTGCCGGGTGACCTCGTCATCAATCTTGAGATAGTCCATCTGAGCCAGCAGGGCTTCTTTGAGGTCGAGGCTGCCGACTCCGACCGGGTCAAAGGACCTGATCTTGTACCGGACTTCACTTATCTTTTCCAGGGCCACGCCCGTCGTGCCTACCAGTTCGTCTTCAGAAACGGCAAGATAGCCATCTTCGTTGATGTTTCCGATGATCACCTGGGCGACATCCCTGTCCGCCTTTTCAAAAAAAGTCAGGTTGGCCTGCCAGTTTAGATGATCCCAGAGAGACGGACTCTTGGACAGGATGTTTTCCAGGGAAGGGACCTCTTTTCTTTCGGAGAAGTAAGAACGAAACCCGTCGTCAAAATATTCCTGAAAATGGGATTCGAATTCCAGGTCTTCGGACGCTTCGCCGGCCGCCAGGCTCTCCGACGAAGTCAATTCATCGGGCTGAGCCGACTCCACGTTTTCAGCCGGTTCACTCGCCCCGGATGTCTCTGGCTCTTTCTCCCTGATCTTCCCCTCGGGAGTTTCTTCTTCAAGCATAGGGTTTTGAGAAAGCTCTTGATCGATGACTTCGATCAGCTCCAAGTTTGTCATCGGGAGCAGTTTGATAGCCTGCTGCAGGGCAGGGGCCAAGATCAGCTTCTGAACCTGCCTCTGATCAAGCCTCTGCTTTAGAACCATAGTCGAAGAACCCTCTCTCCGTCTCTCCTCAAAGGGAGAAATCCTCGCCCAGATAACATTTCTTGACTTCCTCGGAAAGGATCAATTCTTGAGGAACGCCCTCTTTGAGGATCCTGCCCCGGTCGATGATGTAAGCCCTGTCGGTGGTTTTCAGGGTCTCTCTCACGCTGTGATCCGTGATCAAGAGCCCGATCCCTTTGTCCTTCAAGGCAAGGATGATTTTCCGAAGGTCCTGGACAGCCAACGGGTCGATGCCGGTAAAAGGCTCATCCAGCATGATGAATTCCGGGCGCATCATCATGGCCCGGGCAATCTCGAGCCTTCGTCGTTCTCCCCCTGAGAGTGTGTAAGCCTTGGACTTGGCCAGCTTTTCCAGCCCGAATTCCCGCAGGACCTTTCCGACCTGACCATCCCCCTTGAAAGAGGACTCCGGCACCGCCTCCGTGATGGAGAGAAGATTGTCTTCCACACTCAGCTTCCTGAAAGCGGAGGGCTCCTGAGGAAGAAGGCACAACCCTTTTTGAGCTCTCAAGTACATGGGCAGATCGGTAATGTCTTCCTCTCCCAAAAAGATTTTCCCCTCGTCCTGGGGGACGAGGCCGATGATGATGGAAAAAGTCGTGGTCTTTCCAGCTCCGTTGGGGCCTAAGAGGCCGACGATTTCTCCCCGCTTGACTTCCACCGAGACATCATCCACGACCCTCTTCTGGCGGTAGCTTTTGGCCAAACCGATAGCTTTTAAGGTGGATCTCATTCTTCACGATTTGATGACGGTGACCGAGCGTTCTCTGTCTTTATTTTCAACCGTGATTTTACCATCACCCAGATGAAAAGTCAATTTATCCCCCTCGATGACTCCTTTGTCTTTATCGACGAGGGTCGGGTTGCCGGTCAAGACGATGGTCTCCTTTTCCAAATCATAAACGGCCTGTGCTCCCCTTCCCTCTCTCAGTTGTTCAGTGATGATCACTTTTCCTTTGGCCTCGATCCTCTGGACCTCGCCTTTCTTTTCCTGGAGATAAGCGAACAGGGAGTCCGACTTCAGGTCGATCGTCTGGGTTTTGAGCCAGCAATTTTGTTCATAGGTCAGAAGATTATTTCCCGTGCTCAGGTTCATTTTTTCCCCGCCCATTTCAAGGCGATCTTCTTTCTCGCCTTCCTTCTTGGGCAGGAACGGAAAGACGGTCCGAACGCGGCCTTCGCCGGATAGGTCCACCGTCTTTTTCAGAACGCTCAGCTTCTCGGCAAAGAGCATTTTCTTCTCCTGCCACATCCTGATGTTCTCTCTTAGAAATAAACGTTCCTGGTCCTTCTCGTATCTCAACCCTTGGCAGGTGATAAAAACGGGCTTCTCGTTGGAAAAAAAGCCCCCAGTGTCCGCCTTCTCCGGCTGGAGCATCAGGATGGCTTTGACGTCGCCTTGAGCATCCAAGATCTCTTTCCGAGGATCAAGAGAAATTCTCCCGGCCGTAATTTCGCTGTCTTTGGTGTTAACGCGGGCTTCGCCTTCTGTCTCCGCCGTAACTTTCAACGATGCCCCCTGGGCGGAGATAGCTATTTCTTTGCCGGACATCGTCCGCTGGACCTTTCCGTCCTTTCCCTTTTCAACCATGTTCGCATTTTTCAAGGCACGGAACCTTCGCAGGCCTCCCTGAGTGTTAAAAACTATATGCATGTCCTCCGACCGGACCTCGGCGAGTTCCCCTGATGAAGTCAAAGAGATCAGGAAACAATGTCCGGTCGCTACCAGAGAATCGACCTTGGGCCTGTCCTGGAATCCCTTCAGGCTGATCTCGTCGGCAGAGAGCTCTCTCTGCCTGGCCTTGCTTAGAATGATGCTTCCTCCCGACGAAACCGCACCTTGGTCTTCAATGAGATAAGCCTGGACATTTCCTTTCATGAGGAGATAGGCAAGATACTGCTCATCGGCCGTCAGCGCGAATTCGACGGAGTCGGCCTGACCGTGGCTTTCACCAAGAGAAAAAGTAACATTCCCCGTTCCGCTGCCTTTCTTGCGCCGGCGGCTGTACGTTAAGAGATCACCCCGTATCACGAGAGGCGAAGAGCTCTCAGACGTAGCAGCGCGTTCAAGCTCCACTTCCCCTTCCAAGCGGACAGATTCCTCTTTAAAGGAATAGACCATCTTGAGGGCTTTGCCGGAAAGTTTCTCCGAAGAGAAAACCACCGCTTGATCTGTTGAAAGCAGGTCGAGGCTCTTCTGGTAGGAGAATGAAGGCGACTCTGCCGTGAGGTCGCCATACTTGAGCTTGGCCTTTCCTTCCAGAAAGGCTTCTAGAAAATCTTTGTCATGGCTGGCCTTATCCCCTGAAATAAAGATCTCCGGCTGCCCTTCTCTGCCCTGTTCCCTGATCTCGACATTCCCTTCGAGATAGTATCGATTATTCTCACCCAGGGAATATCTATCGGCTTTGGCCTGGATAACCCTTTCCCCCCGGGCATAAAGATGTTCTATCCCCTCCTGCCGCTCGACTTTCTGAGGGGTGATGTCCTCCACCTTGACCGGAGGAACGGGGTGGGGACGCCGATGAAAGACCAAATACCAGGAGATGCTGAGGATGACGAAGACCAAAACGGCTATGAGGCCGCCTCTCAGGACCTTCGTCAGACTGACTTTCTTCAACCTGCTTATGTCCTCTTCATCTCTTCAAACGAAAGGCTGAACCTTTCCTCGCCGAGGAACGTCGAGGACTGAAGAGAATAGACAAGATCAACCTTGTTTCCCCTTTGAATCTCTGGAAGCCATTCGCCCTTTTCCCAGCCGAGCGCTTCAAATGTCCTGCCGGATTGCCTGGCCAAGAACTTGAGATGTTTATCCTTAATGAGCTGGGGAGAGTTCATGATCTCCACGTCCCTGGTGAGAAAAACAGGCTTGGGGTTGCCCACCCCGAAAGGCGTCAGACGAAGAAAATTCTCGATGAAGGAACGATCGACATCAGAAAGGTCGATTTGCGCGTCGATCCGGATCCTTCTTCTCAATTCCTCGTCCCCGAGCCTCTCCCGGACGACGTTGTTGACCTTTTGCTTGAACAGATCCAGCCGGTCTCTCATCAAAACGCACCCCACGGCCAGGGTGTGTCCACCATAGTCGAGAAAAAACTCTCGACATTCGTCCAGACAACCGATCAGGGAAAACTCGCTGATGCTTCTGCCCGAGCCATGAGCTTTCCCGTCCTCATAATGGAACAGCAGGACGGGCCGGTAGAAGAAATCCTTGAGCTTGGAGGCCACGATCCCGATGACGCCCCGGTGCCATTTCTCGCACCCCAAGACCAACAATTTATAGCGCTGGTCAAGAGAGTTCTTTTTGACTCTGCTGAGAGCCTCATTATAGATCCTCCCTTCTTCATCCTGCCTTTTGGCATTAAGCTCATCCAGCCAAAGGGCCAGCCGGCATGACTCCTCCTCATCCTCAGTGAAAAAAAGTCTGACCGCTGCGTCAGCCGCTCCCATCCTGCCGGCGGCATTGATCCTCGGGGCAATCCTGAACCCGATATCCGCCTCGGTGATCCTTTTCTTCTGCAGGCCGCAATTCTCGAGCAGGCTCCTCAGCCCCATGTTCGAGGTTTTTTCCAGCCCGATTAAGCCCTGTTTGACCAGGAGCCTGTTCTCTCCTCTGAGCTCGGCCACGTCGGCGATCGTCCCGATCGCGACCATCTTGGCATAATGAGGCAAAGTTGAGGCCTTGCCTTCCCTGCTCAAGAGCGCTTGAAGCAACTTATAGACAACTCCCACCCCAGCCAGAGCTTTGCAAGGATAGGAAGAATCCTTAAGGACGGGGTTAATCAGGGCTGCAGCTTCGGGCAGGGTGTCTCCGGGCAGATGATGATCCGTGATGATGACATCCACCCCCTCTGCTCTTGCCTTGGCGGCGAAAACTACAGATTTTATTCCACAATCGACGCTGATAACGAGCCGGGCCTTTTTTTCCCTGACGATCCTGAGATGGTCCTCCTTGATCCCGTACCCGTCTTTGAGCCGTTCCGGGATGAAGTAATCAACCTCTGCCCCGAGAGACCTCAAAGCCTTGAGCAGAATAACCACCGAGAGGACTCCATCCACATCGTAATCCCCAAAAATGAGGATCATCTCCTTCTGTCTAACAGCCCTAAGGATCCTTTCGACAGCTTTATCCATATCCGCCAAGAGATACGGGTCGTGGAGGTTATCCAGGGTCCCGAAAAGAAACGTCTTAGCTTCTTCGGGCGAAAGGATTTTGCGGTTGGTCAGGATTTGAGCGATGGGGAGCGGAATTCCCAGTTCTTTGGCAATGATTCCCGCCTCGGCTCGGAGAGGAGCGATCGACCACAAGGAATTTTCCATGATCAGGTTTTCAATTTATCACAATCCCTGGGAATCCACAATCCAAGAAGCTCAGGCGAAGCAAGCCATTGAGATAATGATCACCGCAATCCGCCTCGCTCCCATTCAGGTTTTTCACGCCGTTCCTTCAGCGTTTTTCTCGGCGGCTGCGGAACTCGCCACTCCGGTAAGCATCCGAGGACTCTGTCACATGCCCTCCTTTGACCTTTCCCCTTGGTCTCTTCAGGCTCAGACATCCTCGCCACCCTAAAACAAGGGTTCCCTCGAAAAACACTTCAGGAAGGCTAAACCTTCAATGGTCGCTGCAACGGATTGCGGTGATCATGGAGCGTCGGAAGCATCTCTTTTTATGCGAGAGCAAGGCGAGGGGTGTGGGCGGAGAAGGCCATCTGGACAGCAAGCATAAAGGCGTGGGTGGCACGGTGTCAGTCCC
>CAZOKP010000071.1:0-14038 GCA_964580435.1 uncultured Eubacteriales bacterium | reverse complement strand
ATCAAACGCTCGGGGCGGCGGGGGGCCCCCGAACCACGCCACCCTCCCCTCCTATTGGCATAGGACTATCACGGAATTGGAAATGCTTCCAGTGGCCGGCGTGTTTTGGGGAGGGTTATCATTGAGAAACGTCCCCATCTTGAAATAGAATAGGCCAGTGCCGGAGCTTCCCGAGGTCGATACAATCGTCCGCTGTCTCAAGACTCGTCTTGTTGGCCTAACGATCACGAGGACAGAGTTGAGGTGGGCAAAGCTTCTTCGAAACAGAAACAAGCACATCCTTCGTCGGTTAGAAGGTCAGCAGATCATCGGCCTGAGCCGCCGGGGCAAGTTGATCCGCCTCGATTCGAGCGGAGGACTGACTCTCCTTTTCCATCTCAAGATGACAGGCCAGTTGCTTTTCTGCCGAGAAAGTGATTCCTGCGACAAACACACCCATTTCATCGTCTTTTTCGAAGAGGCCCAGCAAGAGCTCCGCTTCCGGGACGTTCGAAAATTTGGGTTTCTCCGGCTCCTTAAGACTCGAGAGGCAGAGCGATCGGCCGAGCTCCGCAGCCTCGGCCCCGAACCTTTGGAGCTTGACCGGGCTTCCTTCTTTGAGCTTTTCGAAGGAAGGCGCGGTCGCATCAAGCCGTTGCTCCTCAATCAAAGGGTCGTCGCTGGAATCGGCAATATCTATGCCGACGAGATCCTTTTCGAGGCCAGGATCCATCCGGAATCAGACGTTTCACGCTTTCGCCGAAAAGACCTGGAAAAACTCTGGAGATCGACACCGCTCGTTTTATCACGAGCCATTAAATTCAGAGGGACCTCGATCAGGGACTTTCGCGATGGAGACGGGCTGGAGGGCGGTTTTCAGGATTTCCTATGTGCTTATGGCCGGGAGTCGCTTCCTTGTCCGCGTTGCGGCGGGAGGATCAAGCGTCTCCGCATCGCCGGAAGGAGCAGCTTTTTCTGTCCCCGCTGCCAGAAGCGGCTGTTTCGTCGAGTCCAATGTGTTTGACAGAAGAATCGCTTTTATTATAAGTTTTATTTCCGGAAGAGAACGAGGAGGAAGAGCAGATGGAATTTTCCACGTTCGCTGAGATCCTTCAATTTGCCATCAAGCGCGAAGAGGAAGCTGCCAACGGCTACGCCGGCCTGCGGAAGATGGCTCAGGACGAGGGCGCCAAGAAACTTCTCCTGGACCTTGAGGAGGAGGAAAAGAACCACAAGAAGATCCTTCAGGGATTGACTCAAGCGAAGATGGAAACGTCCGCAGCCGAGGACGTCCAAGATTTGAAGATCAGCGATTATCTGGTTGAAGAGCCCCTCAGCCCGGAGATGAATTTTCAGGAACTCTTGATCTTCGCGGCCAAGAAAGAGAAGAAGGCCGCTGAGCTTTACCGCGATCTCGCCCAGAAATCTGAGTTAAAAGAGCAAAAAAAGCTGTTCGAGTTCTTGTCCAAGCAGGAAAAAACACATAAGCTGCGCCTGGAGCTTGAATACGAGAAGCATGTCCTTTGGGAAGACTAAGGGCCCAGGGAGCGAGACGCCACCTCTTTGATAAAGGAGAAAAGGAATGGAAAAATGGGAATGCACGGCCTGTGGTTACATCTATGACCCGGAGAAGGGCGACCCTGAAAACGGAATTAGCCCGGGCACTCCGTTCGAAGAGCTTCCTGAAGACTGGGTCTGCCCACAGTGTGGCGTGGGCAAAGAGTTTTTTCAGAAAGTCGCCTAGTGTGAGAGGGGAAGTAAAGGAATCCGGATGAACGTTCTTATCATCGGCAACGGTTTGGCCGGGACCATGGCCGCCAAAACGCTGCGGGAGCTCGATTCCGCCGTGGAAATCCATATTTTTGCCGGGGAGAAATACCCCTATTATCCGCGCCCCAACCTCATCGAGTATCTTGCGGGCCGGCTCCCCTATGAGCGCATTTTTGCCTTCTCCGAAGAATGGCACGTCAGACAGAAAATCCACATGCATCTTGGCGATCCGGCGAGAAGGATCCTCCCCGGCTCCCAGGAAATCGAATTGGGTGCGGGCCGGAGGGAGAGGTACGATACCCTGCTTCTGGCCAACGGCGCCTCCTCCTTTGTCCCGCCGATTAAGGGCTCCGACAAGCGTGGAGTCTTCACTCTCCGGACGTTGGATGACGCCTTGGCCATCCTCGACCACTTGAAAAAGCATACCCACGTGGCCGTTATCGGCGGAGGCCTTCTGGGGCTTGAAATCGCCAGGGCTGTGAAATTGCAAGGCGCGGAAGTCGAAGTCCTGGAGTTTTTCGACCGTCTCCTGCCTCTTCATCTCGATGCTTATGGAGCAACCCTCTTAAAAGACCAGGTCGAAAGCCTGGGGATCAGAACGAGCCTGGGCGTAGTGACCCAGGAGATCATTGGTGATGATGAAGTGAGCGGGATAGGGCTCAAGGGCGGGGGGAAGGTCAGCGCGGATATGGTCATCATCGCGGCCGGCGTGAGGCCGAACCTAGCGCTGGCCAGGGATGCCGGTCTAGCTCTAGACCGCGGGCTCGTGGTCGATGACTATCTCAGGACAAGCCAGCCGCAGGTATTCGGCGCCGGCGATGTGGTCCAACACCGGGGCAAGTCCTACGGAATCATCCCGGCTTCTTTCGATCAGGCCCGGACGGCGGCTTATAACATCCTCGGCCAAGAGAAAAAATACGAGGGAACCATCCCTTCGAACACTTTGAAGGTGGCGGGCCTCTACGTTACATCGGTGGGGCTGACGAGCCCCGATAGCCCCGGCTTCACGGAAATCAGAAAATATAAAAAAGAGGAAGGCATCTATAAGAAAATCGTGCTTAAGGAGGGAGCATTGGTTGGCGCCATCTGGATGGGAACAAAAAAGGGCGTAAACGAAATTTCCCGCGCTGTCGCTTCGAACAGTCTGGTGAATCAATGGATTAACAGCCTGCTTGAAGACACGTTTGATTTTTCCGTGCTATGAAAGCCAAATCCATCCTTGTATGTCTTGCGGTTCTGCTCCTTACGCTCTCAGGCCGGGCCCAGCTCCAGGTGAAGGGTTTTCTTTCCTTCGAGTACGCGAAGGGCCAGGTGCAAAGCGATTATGCCAATAGCACTTTCGAGAACCTGCGGGGCGGCCTTTTCTTCTTCGGAACGCTGGCGAAAAGTTTTGATTATAATCTTGAGGTCCAGTACAGGAGCGTAACCACAGTGGAGCTTGAAGAGGCCTGGGTGGGAATCCGCTCTTCCGAGGTTTTCCATATGAAGCTCGGGCTCTATCTTGTGCCTTTCGGCAAATACAATACGGCCAGTCGCCCCTATCAAACGCTCTTTATCCAGGCTCCGCTGCCGGCGGCGCACCTTTATCCACGGAGCTGGAGGGACCTGGGGATCCTGACTCAAGGCCGGTACGATTTCTTCAACTATTCCGTTTACCTGGGGAACGGACTGCGCGAAGGGAGGGACCTCGAGGACGGTCAACAGTTCAAGGATAATAATAAGAATAAGGGAGGCGGGGGAAGGGTAGGGTTTTTCTTGAGCCAGTCCTTTGAAGTCGGTTTCTCTTATTATCGGGCGAAATATGACAGCGCTAACACGAGGACCCAATTCCTTTGGGACGCCGACGTGAGCTGGAAGACAGATTCATTTCTCATCCTTTACGAATACACCAAAGCCGATCTGGACAATCCGTCCGGATATTCTCAAGGCGAAGCCCAGGGTTATTACGCTCTCCTCTCGGTGAACTTGCAGGATTTTTCGCCCTGGGCCAGCTATCAGACGTTTAAATATGCGGACCCGTTTCACGGGCCGGGATTCGAGGGGGAAGTGAGCCCGGGTACGGGGATCTCCAACAATCAGAGCCGTTGGGCCATCGGCCTCGTGTATTACGCTTCTCCCAATATCCTGTTCAAGCTCGAGTATGATTTCAACAGTACCCGCACTACTGACCTGCAGAATGACGTTTTTTACGCCCAGGTGGCTGTGCAATTTTGACCCATAAAAATACTTGAGGAAGGATTCCTATGGCCAATGTCGTCGTTCTCGGCGCCCAATGGGGCGATGAGGGAAAGGGAAAGGTCGTCGACCTGTTGGCGCCCTCATTCGACATTATCGCCCGCTACCAGGGAGGACACAATGCCGGCCACACGGTCTATCTCAACGGCAAGAAGCTGGTCCTTCACTTGATTCCTTCGGGTATCCTTCATCCAGGGAAGCTGTGCGTAATCGGCAACGGAGTGGTTTTGAGCCCCAAGGCTTTTCTTGAGGAAAAGGCCGAGCTCGAGGCTCATGGCGCTTCTATCGGTTCAAATCTTGTTATCAGCCGCCATGCTCATCTCATTCTTCCTTATCATCCGCTTGTTGAGAGAATCGCCGAAGAGAGGAAAGGGGAGAGGAAGATCGGGACGACGAGCCGGGGAATCGGGCCTGCTTATGAGGACAAAGTTGCCCGCTGCGGGATCCAGGTCGGCGACATGCTCGACCCCGATATATTCAGGGAAAAAATCTTGGCCAATGTGGCCGATAAGAATATCCTTCTTCGGGCTGGCGGTGTCGCTCCTCTTGACGCAGACGAAGTCTATGGAGAGTACGCCGGCTACGCCTCACAGATAAAAAGATATATCGGCGACGTTTCTTATCTGCTCAACCAAAAAATGCGCCAGGGCGCAGCAGTGCTGTTTGAGGGTGCTCAGGGAGCTCTTCTCGATATCGACCACGGCACTTATCCCTTTGTTACGTCCTCCAACTCCACAGCCGGAGGAGTCTCTACAGGCTTGGGAATAGGCCCGACCAAGATCAATTCTGTCCTCGGCGTGACCAAAGCGTACACAACCCGCGTGGGCAGCGGGCCCTTTCCCAGCGAGATAAACGACGAGAGGGGCAGGTTGATTCTCGAGCGCGGGAACGAGTTCGGCGCCACGACCGGCCGTCCGCGCCGCTGCGGCTGGTTTGACGCGGTCGCCGTTTCCTATTCCTGCCGTCTCAATGGGATCGAAAAAGTTGTCCTGACCAAGCCCGATATTCTGGATATCTTCGAGGAGATTCCAGTTTGTGTGGGCTATACCTACAAGGGTGAGCCTCTGCAGAGCTTTCCCACAGAGGCATGGATTCTGGAGAAAGTCGTCCCCCGGTTTCAAACGGTGAAAGGATGG
Source organism: uncultured Eubacteriales bacterium (assembly GCA_964580435.1). Classification (GTDB taxonomy): domain Bacteria; phylum Acidobacteriota; class Aminicenantia; order Aminicenantales; family UBA8522; genus CAZKEW01. The sequence goes on along the minus strand of CAZOKP010000071.1, from coordinate 8,918 downwards.
AAGAAGCCGATTCACAAGATCATGGACTTCGGCTCTCTCCCGTCCGCTTTCCTGGATTACCTCAAGGTCCTTGAGGACGCGGTCGAGGCCAAGGTTGCGATCATCTCCACGGGCGTGGCAAGAAAAGACTCTCTGCTCATCGATGCGGAACTCGATAGCATCATCGACCTCAAGAAAGTCAGGGCCGAGCTCTGATAACGCCCCAGACAAAAGTGATAACGAGGAGGACATGATGCGCCTGAGCTCAAAAACCAAGCTGGCTGATTTGCTCCAAAAATATCCTTTCCTTTTAAACTTCCTGGCCGACCTTTCCCCCAAGTTTTCCAAATTAAAGAGCCCGATCATGCGCAAGACGGTGGGCAAAGTCGCCACGCTCCAACAAGTCGCCGGGTTCGGGGGCATACTGTTTGGAGAGCTCCTTGAGAAAATTCGGGACGAGGTCAAAAGGGTGGCCCACGAAGATGTGGAACTGGAGCCAAGCCAAGCGCCCCCGGAGCCATTTGCCGACAGGGAGGCCCGGCTGGAGGTGCTCAAAGACATTATTCGCGAGTTGCACAAAGGCGGAAGCCTCGAGGAGCAGAAGAGGCGTTTCGCTGAGCTCGTCAAGGATACGAGCGCCGCGGAGATTGCGGAGCTGGAACAGACGTTGATGAATGAAGGAATGCCGGAGGACGAGGTCAAGCGCCTTTGCGATGTCCACGTCCAGGTCTTTAAAGAATCGCTTGAAGAGAAGCCTTTGCCCTCCTCCGTTCCCGGTCATCCTCTGCACACTTTGATGGAAGAGAACAGGGCGCTCGAGGGGCTTTTGGCGAGGTGGAAAGGGCTCCTCGGGCAGGTTGGAGTCACCGGCGGAGGAGCGAGCCTCCGGACGATGACGGGCGAACTCCGGGAGCATTGGCAAAAGCTGGCCGAGGTCGAGAAGCATTATCTCAAGAAAGAAAACCAGCTTTTTCCCCTTCTCGAGGCCAAAGGGGTCAGCGGCCCGTCCAAAGTGATGTGGGCCATCCACGATGATATCCGGGGTCAGCTTCGGGAATTCCGTCAGCTTCTCAGTGAGGAGAGCCCCGGAGAGATCGTCAAACTTGGCTGCAAGCTCAGCGATGCCCTAGCCGACATGATCTATAAGGAACAAAAGATTCTTTTTCCGATGAGTCTGGAGACGCTCGACGAGAAGGACTGGGCTCGAGTCAAGCGGGGCGAAGAAGAGATCGGATATGCCTGGATCACACCGGGGACAGAGTGGAAGCCCTCGGTCAGAGTCGATGAAATCCCTGCGCTCGGGCACGGGAGGAAATCCCTCGGCCGGATTGACCTTGACACCGGCGCGCTGACGGCGGAGCAGGTCAACCTGCTGCTCAAGACTCTTCCCGTCGACATCAGTTTTGTGGATGAGAACGACACCGTCCTATACTACTCTGCGACCGCGGAGCGAATTTTCCCTCGAAGTGCGGCGGTCATCGGCCGGAAAGTCCAGAACTGCCATCCCCCCGCGAGCGTCCATATAGTCAGCCGCATCCTCGAGGCCTTCAAGTCCGGCCAGCGCGACGTGGCCGAGTTCTGGATCGAACTGCGGGGGAAATTCATCCTCATTCGCTATTATGCCGTTCGCGACGAGAACCGGATGTACAAAGGCTGTCTTGAAGTCAGCCAGGATGTCACAGCCATCCGCGGGCTCAAAGGCGAGAAGAAGCTTCTGGATTGGGAATAAACGCCCTTGAACCGAGGAAGCATCAGTGCTTTCGTGATCATTTTGGTTTGGAATAGGGGCCTGTCACGGCTTACCCCCCGACGAGGCTCGGGAGATGTGGCTCGAAGTCACGCTGCGATTTCCCCGGCGAGGAAATCTTGCTCGATTCGCTCCTCGCTCTCCTCTTCGAGGAACCGTGCCCGCTCGTCGCTCATACGGACTTCTCACCACATCATCCCTCCCCTCATCCCCCGGGCGGGGACTAACGCCATGCCACTCTCCCTGGATCATCACCCCAATCACGAAAGCGAAGCTTAAATGATGATGGGACGCTATCTTAAAGCAGAGTCCGGTTGACATCATGAACCGTCGCTGGTTATGATTGCTCTGAAGTTTGAAAATTTTGACTAAAAAACGGGAGGTTTTAAATGCCGACAAAAGCCAAAGCCACCAAAAAAACGAAAAAGGGAGCGGCTTACGAATGCGGCGTCTGCGGGTATCGCCTCGTTGTCGATGAGGCGTGTGGCTGCGCCGAAGAGCATGTTTTTGTATGCTGCAATAAGCCGATGAAGATGAAGGCCACGAAGAAGTAAATCAGCCTCTTTTTCGAATACCGTTCTGTTCCTCGAGCCACGGTTCGCGTGCCAAGTTTTTTCCCGGCCTTCTTGAAAGCTACAGGGATTCGGACATCCTGGTCATCCACGTCGTCAGGGACACTCCCTTCGAGGACAAGGGGATTATGCATCTTACGCTCGAGGACGCCAGGAGGATCATCGCGGCGATCAAGCCTCGGCGCGCTATTCTGACTCATTTTGGCATGGCCATGATCAAAGCCAACCCTTCGGCATTGGCCAGAGATCTGGAACAGGAACTTAAAGTCGAGGTCACGGCCGCAACCGACGGCCTGAGGATTGATCTTGGAGGAGGAAAATGAAAGGTCACGTCTTCTATATCGTCGATGTTTTCGCGGAGGAAAAATATGCGGGCAATGAACTGGCTGTTGTGCGCCAGTCCAATTCCCTCTCCGACCTGCAGATGCAGAAGATCGCCCGCGAGGTCAACTTTTCCGAAACGACCTTTATCCTGAAAGATGAAGAAAGTCGCGGCGGTTTTGATGTCCGCATTTTCACGCCCAAAGAGGAGCTGCCGTTTGCCGGCCATCCCACGCTCGGCACGGCCTACATCATCCAGCAGGAGATCCTCAAAGAGCCGGTCAAGGAAGTCATCCTGAACCTCAAGATCGGCCCGATCCCTGTCACCTTCACTTACCGTGGGGAAGAGCCGGACATTATTTGGATGAAGCAGGTCAAACCGAGGTTCGGCAGGACCTTGGACGCCGCTCAAGTGGCGCCCGTGCTCGGCCTTGAACCCGCTGACGTGGACAAAAAGTTTCCCCTCCAGGAAGTCTCGACCGGGGTGCCGTTCATCATCGTTCCGCTCAAGGCCCTGGAAGCGGTGAAAAGGAGCCGCATCCGCCACGATAAACTGTCCGGCCTGATTAAGGACACCGAAGCCAAAGCGATTCTCGTTTTTTGCCCCGAAACATACAGCTCGCACAACGACCTGAACGTTCGGGTTTTCGCCGATTATTACGGTGTTCCTGAAGACCCGGCCACCGGAAGCGCCAACGGCTGCCTAGCGGGATATCTCGTCAAACACAGGTATTTTGACACGGGCCAGGTCAACATCCGAGTCGAGCAAGGCTATGAGATCGGCCGGCCGTCTCTCCTCCTTCTCAATGCTGAAGAAAAGGCCGGGGAGATCGGCGTTTTCGTCGGAGGAAAAGTCGTTCTGGTGGCTCGGGGAGAGCTGGTTTAAAAAGGCAGCGCGCCCGGGCGAAACGCTATTTCTGCAGAGGATCCCATTTGGCCTCGGACCGGCTCTCCACAGTGGCCCTGCCCGAAAATTCGTAAGTCGAGTAGTAGTTATAGGTCCAGCCTAAATAAGGAGAGTCGCCCCCGGAATGAGTAGTAATAAAAAATCGGTGGGACAGCGAGCCAAAGGAAGAAGCCACATCCATCGCCGTGGCCGGCCTGCCGCGACTGGGGTCGACGGGGATCCAGCCGAAGGGAGGCAAATAGACCTGCACCCAGCGATGGTAGACATCATCGATGGACCCGTCATCCCCCCTCACGACGATTCCGGCCTCGTAGCGGGCAGGCAAGCCCGCCGCCCGGGCCAATGCCAGGAAGGAGAATGTGAACTCGGAGCATGAGCCGTTTCCTCGTTTCAATACGGTGGGGGCCGCATTCCATCCGCCAGTACGCTGGTACTCCATCGTCTTATGAAGATACTTGTGAATCTTGAAGGCGATCCAGAACGGGTTTTTTTCATCGCCGACGATTTTTTTCGATAGCTCCTTGATGTCGGGATCGTCGATTATAAGCTTGGAGCCGTCCGCGACATATTTCTTCTGGATCTCCTGGGGAACATTCTCCAATCCCTGGACCCACTCGGGCAGGATGAAGTAATTCAAGTCCTTTGTCTCCACCTCAACGGTGTAGGATAGGGCAAGCTCCTGAAGAGGTGGGATCTTGCCCTCGAGAAAAGCGAATTTCTGTCCCCATGGGTCCTCGAGGGTCGAGAAAGAAGAGGGAGTAAAGCTCGGGCCTTTCAGGATCTTTTGATGGGGGTCATCCTCTGCGATGCAGATATAGAGTTTACCGTCCGCAGCGGGGGAAGGCCCGCGGTTATAAAGGGCATGAGTAAAATGAACCTGCCGCAGGTGGGGGCTCCCTGTGTACAGCGGCCGGCTGTTGAAAGCGACGTCTATGGCATAGAGAGTTTTCTGTTCGAAATCGACGACCCAGAGCGTGTCCCCCAGCTTCACGATTCCGGCCGGATAAGGGCCGGGAGAAGGAAGGACCCCGATGATATCGCCGCCGGGCGTGGCGCAAACAATATGGTCTCTCTGCCTCTCGGTGAGCCAGAAATATTTCCCGTCAAAGAAGATACCTGTTGTATCCGGGCCCGGGCCTTCAAAGGTTTCCACCTCCGTCCCGTCCGAAGGGTCGAGAGCCAAGAATTTGTTTCCCGATGTGGCCCAGACATTTTTCCCGTCCCAGGCCAGCCCGGATGGGTCTGTCTCGACATCGCCCAGCACGTGATCGACCCTCTTTTGGTCCAGAAGGAAATGCAGGATCCGTTTGTTTGCCTTGTCGCAAACCCAGAGGCCTTTTTCATCCTTGGCGATGCCCAGGGGATGATCGCAGGGCAGGAGAATGGTTTGGCCGAATGCCTTGTCCTTTAGGGAATAGGTAAAAAGCGTTCCGGTGTCACGGTCGGAAATCAGGAGATTGTCGCCCGCGACGGCCAGCCCGAACGGCTGCGCCATCGGCAGGGGAACTGACGTGGTAACCTTGCCCACGTTGCCGAGTAGCAAAGAGGGCAACACCAACAAAAACAGGATCATTCTTTTCATATACGCCTCCCTTATGATTTTGGGGCTGGGAATATCGTTCCTCGCCGGGGGCTGAAATTTCTCCTCCCGGACTGAATTCCATGTCCCGGCATCCCGGATACAACATATCATTCGCTGAAAATCCCTGTCAAGAATCTTAGGATAAAACCCCGGTTTCATTTCCCTGGGGCCTGTGCTAATATTTTATAATATAGCGCTTTTTTGGAGGCTCGCTTGAAACAAATAATCCGATGGCTGGGCCTGTTTTTTATAGTGATTTATGTCCAAAACCCCGTTGCTGCCGTCGGGCCGAAAGACGAAGACAAGTATGAGCACTGGCTAAAAGAGGAAGTTCAGTTGCTCATCACAGCCGAGGAGAAGGATGCTTTCCTGAAATTGACGGACGATGAGCAGAAGGATCAGTTCATCGAACTCTTCTGGGCCAGGAGAGACCCCACCCCCGGGACAAGAGAGAATGAGTTCAGGGAGGAGTGGGAGAGAAGGCTGGATTATGTTACGAGAGCTTATGCCAGGGGGTCAGTGTCAAAGGGATGGCACACCGATATGGGGAGAGTCCACATGATTTTTGGCCCTCCCGTTCGAACCCAGGCTTCCGCAGGAGGCGTAAAATCCGAGTCTTCAGGCGGAAGTCAGATGGTGGCGCCGACCGAATACTGGCTCTACAGGCCGATGCCGGATTTGGGCCTCCACGACGCCTTCAGGGTGACCTTCAGAAATTATCAATACGGGTATGACCTGGATGTGAATACCTCGCAACAGATTTTACGGGCTTTGGAGATATTCCGGCAAAAAGTCATTTTTAACCCGGATTTAAAAGAGCTGCCCGTTTACAGGTTCAGACTCGATGAGAATTCCTTCGAGGGGAACCTCATTAAGGATTTTGCGGCTACCGGGCAGGAGGTCAAGCAGATAGCGCTGGAGTGGCAGCCCATCTTTATGCGGGCGCCGTACGGGGAGACATATGTCACTCTTCTGGTCCGGGTTGATCCCCAGAATATCGATACGATGAAATCGGCCGAGGTCACGTTTTTTGGCAGGCTCAAGGGAGAAGGGGAGGAATTTCAGGATTTCTTGAAAACCGTGAAACTGGAAAAAGGCCCTGGGGACACAGGGCTTGCTGTTTTTGGCTTTCCCGCCAGCCCCGGCTGGTCGGTTCTTTATTTGGGCGCAACGGACACGGATAAGAAAAACTATTCGTTGCTCAAATCGGACCTGAACGTCGAGAATTTTGACACCAATGAGCTCGACACGAGCACGTTGATTCTGTGCACTGAAGTGATCTCCCGGCCGAAATCTGAAACTTCAGAAGAATCGAGCCCCTTTGTGACAGAACAGTTTGAAGCCACTCCCCGGTGGGGAAATGTTTTCGAGGCCGGAGATACCTTGAACGTTCTCTTCCAAATTTATAACGCCAAGTTGAAAAAAAATGCCGTCTCCCTGGTCGCAGAGTATTTCATCGTCGCGCCAAAATTGGCCTTTCGGCTGAATCCCCAGGTGATCAGGCAGAAGATCAACCAACCTAACGTTCTGACAGGAGGGACCCAGGTTCCTCTCTCACCGCTCGAACCCGGGTCGTATACGTTCGTGATCAGGCTGACGGACAAGATAGCGAACATAACGATCGAAAAGAGCACGGGTTTTATCGTGAAATAAGAAGAACGAGGCCAGGGAGGCTGGGATCTCGCTCGACCGGCCGGCTCTATCTTAGTTTTCCGATAAGAATAGTTGTCTTTTAGAGGCAAAAAGAGTAAAATTTGGAGTCCAGAAAGCGAGAAGAAGGCGCCATGATCAAAGACCTGTCCGTGATGATCGCCGGCAAGGCCGGAGACGGTGTCCTGTTCACGGGCAATGTCCTGGCCAGGCTGCTCAAACGGCAGGGCTGGGAAGTGGCCACGTACAGGGATTTCCCGTCCAACATCCGCGGTGAAGCCACCTGCTACACCATTCGCGCTTCGCTGGGTAAAATCTATGGACTCAGCGACCGGGTCGATATTCTTCTGGCCTTTGACTGTGAAGCCATCCTGACCCATGTCCCTCATATCGCCGCTCGCGGGATCGTCTTTTGCGACGGCGAAGAGAACGTGAGCCTTCCCCCCGGCCACTCCCGCGGCAAGACGTTCCACAGGATCCCTCTGCGGCTGATGGCCAGGGAACAGTTCGGCCAGGAGATCTTCAAGAATATGATGGCTCTCGGAGCGCTGAGCTGCCTCCTGGACCTTGATTTCCGCCTCCTCGACGAGATCATCTCCGAGATGTTCCTGAAGAAAAAGGGGGAAGAGGTCGTCAGGAAAAATATCCAGGCCGCCGCCGCCGGCTGCAAGAAGGCCCGGGAAATCACGTCCGAGAAAGAACGGCATCCTCTCCAGAAAAAGGCAGACAAGAACCGCCTTTTTCTTTCCGGAGATGAGGCGATAGCCTTCGGGGCACTGGCCGGAGGATGCCGGTTCTTTGCAGCCTATCCAATTTGTCCTGCCTCGGAGATCTCGCAGTGGCTCGTGCACTATCTTTCCCGCTTCAACGGGGTCGTTGTCCAGACGGAGGACGAAATATCGGCGCTGAACATGGCTCTTGGGGCAGCGTTTGCCGGAGCCAGGGCCATGACCGCGACATCCGGACCGGGTGCATCCCTGATGATGGAGGCGTTCAGCCTGGCCGGAATGGCCGAAATCCCCGTCGTTGTGGCCCATGTCCAGCGCTTGGGCCCGGCCACGGGAATTCCAACCAAAACTCAGCAGGGAGACATTCTCCAGTGGGTCTATGGGTCACACGGCGAGTTCCCCAGGATCGTTCTCTCTCCGGGGACGCTCGGTGAATGTTTTGACATGACCGCCCGGGCGTTCAACCTGGCTGAAATTTATCAGGTCCCGGTCATCCTGCTCACTGAGCTTGATCTGGGCCAGAACTTTCGGACAACCAGAAGATTCGACCTCGAGTCAATCGAGATCAACCGGGGCAAGCTTCTCAGCCAGGACGACCTCCTGCGGATCAATGACTTTAAGAGATACGAGATAACACCCGACGGAATCTCGCCCCGTTCCCTTCCTTTCTTTAAGAACGGGGTCCACCTCGTCGAGAGCCTTGAGCATGACGAGAAAGGCTACCGTGATGAGGAGAGATCCACGAGAGTGAGGATGATGGAAAAGAGAATGCGCAAGCTTACAAAGGCCTCCCAAGACCTCATCCCGCCGCATCTCTGGGGCGACCGCAAAGCCAAAGTCGGGTTCGTCGGCTGCGGATCGACCCTCGGCGCCATCCTGGAAGCCAGGGATGAGCTCAAGGAAAGAAAAGTGTCTTCCAAGTTTCTCCAACTCAGGACCCTCTGGCCGTTTCCTGCTGCGGCCGTCCGAAGGTTCCTCTCCGGATGCAAAGAGGTCTTCGTGGTTGAGAATAATTTCTCGGGCGAGCTCGCGACCCTGATTAAAAGTCAGGTCAATCCCTGCAGTCAGCTCCGGAATATTCTTAACTATTCGACTCAGGCTTTTACTCCCAGAGAAATTGTCAACCCGGTCTTGAAGGTGTGTCGATGAAAAGCAAGGACGCCTACCACCGGATCGATCCCACCTGGTGCAGGGGGTGCGGGCTCTTTGGGATTTTTGATGCGCTCAAGAGGGCGGCGGCCTCACTCGACCTCGACCCGGAGAAGGCGGTCATCGTCACCGGGATCGGCTGCCACGGCCGGCTGAACAACTATTTCCGGGCCTATGGTTTTCATGGCCTTCATGGCCGGACAATGCCTGTGGCCACGGGGATCAAGCTGGCGAACCCGAAGCTTCAGGTGATCGCCGTGAGCGGAGACGGCGATGCCTATTC
>CAZOKP010000070.1:13169-14295 GCA_964580435.1 uncultured Eubacteriales bacterium | reverse complement strand
AGGTAGCGAAGTAACCGAGCCCTTTGTTCTTGCAAAATAAAAAACATTTTGTTATAAAAACAAAAAATGGGAGTCAACCATGAGTGACATCCGTGTTGAGAAGGTCCGGACCAAAGCGGAGTTCCGCCGGTTCATTCATTTCCCCTGGAAAATCTACAAGGGCGACCCGAACTGGGTACCCCCCTTGTTGATGGACGTCAAGGAAAAACTCAACGTCCGCAAGCACCCGTTCTTCGAACACGCCGAGAGGGATCTGTTCCTGGCCTATCGCGGCGCTGAACCGGTGGGACGCGTTGCCGGCATCCTTGACCGCTACCATAATGAGTTCCAGAACGAAAAAATCGCCTTCTTCGGCATGTACGAGAGTGTGAACGACCGGGCGGTTGCGGCGGCCCTCCTGGACACCGTCGCCACCTATGGAAAGGCCCGCGGCATGGACACACTCCGGGGGACGGTCAACCTCTCTCTCAACGACGAATGCGCCTTCCTGCTGGAGGGTTTCGACTCGCCGCCCGTTCCCATGATGCCCTATAACCCGCGGTATTATCTGGAACTTATGGAGGCCTGCGGTCTGGCCAAGGCCAGGGACCTCTACGCCTTCCATATGCTCACGGGTGACCCGACTCCGGCAAGGGCACAGGCCGTCATGGACCATGCTCAGGCCACTCTCCCGGTGACACTCCGGGTCATCAACATGAAGGACCTGGACGCAGAGGCCGAAAGAATCAAGTCCATCTACAATAAGGGCTGGGTGAGGAACTGGGGCTTCGTTCCCTGGACCGACCTGGAGATGAAACACATGGTGAAAGCGCTCAGCCAGCTGGCTGACCCGGAGATCGTCATCCTGGCCGAGGAAAAGGACGGGACACCCGTCGGGTTCGCTTTCGGGATCCCGAACTACAACGAGGTCCTCATCAAGGTGAACGGCCGGCTCTTTCCTTTCGGGATCTTCAAGATCCTCCTCGGCCGGAGGAAAATCAAGAGCGTGCGCGTTCCCGTCTTCGGCGTCGTTCCGGAGTACCGGAACACGGGCCTCAGCTTCCTGCTCTTCGCCAAGATCAAGGAAAATGCCTTCCGCAGAGGCTACATCTGGGCCGAGACGGGCTGGCAGCTCGAGGACAACGAG
>CAZOKP010000070.1:10215-13069 GCA_964580435.1 uncultured Eubacteriales bacterium | reverse complement strand
CAGGCAGATTCTCTCGACGCCCTTCTGACGAATCGCCATCCTCAACGAAGCGGGGTGAACATGGATGCCATCGGCTATGACCTCAGCCGTGACTTTATCAGAATCCAGGACGGCGCCGATGACTCCGGGCTCCCTGGGCTGGAACCCGCTCATGGCATTGAAGAGGTGGGTCGCGTGTGTAATCCCCCGCTCAAAACTTCGAATGGCTTGCTCATAAGTTGCTTCGGTGTGGCCGATTGCGACCACTGCTCCTCTTTTTTTAAGCCCGGGGACAAAACTGACGTTGTTCCCGACTTCCGGAGCCAGCGACATGATGACTTTTAATCCGCGAGCCGCCTCGAGCAACGCGTCGATCTCGGCGGCGCTCGCATCCTTGATAAAGGCGGGATTTTGGGCACCTCTCTTTTTAATATTCAAGAAAGGGCCCTCAAGATAAACTCCCAGGATTTGAGACGGGAGCCGCAAATTCCGGGCGGTTTTTATGGACTCGACGGCCGTTAGGAGCGAAGGCAAAGATGCGGCCAGCGTGGTGGGGACAAACCCGGTAACCCCGCAGCGGGCCTGATGGGCGGCGATGGCCCCGAGGCCTTGCGCTCGGCCGTCCATGACATCCTTCCCGAGCGCGCCATGCAGATGAAGGTCAATGAGCCCGGGGGCGATAAAGTGCGTGCCGTAATCAAAGAAGGCGATATCTTCGATCGGAAGATTCTCCTGGGAAGAATAGACGCCCGCGATTTTCTCATCTTCAACAACGACAACTCCGTTCTTCCGGACGCCATCCGGAAGAACGACATTTCCGCGAAGAGCGGTTCTTGGCATCGAGAACTCTCGCCTTATTTATACAACAATCGGTTATTCTGAGGAAACCCTCAAAAATTCAAACCCGCGTGCCAAATATGTATCTCGGAAAAAACACTCTTGACAATTTTCGCCGCTGCGGTTATCGTATTACAATATATATATCGATGGAGAAAACGTAAAATGCAGCTTGTGAAAATATCACCCAAGTATCAGATCGTTATCCCCAAAAAAATAAGGCGCTCGCTTCACCTCGAGCCCGGACAAAGAATCCAGCTCATCCCCTTCGGAAACCGGGTCGAACTCATTCCCGAGCGCAAGGTCAGCGAGATGCGGGGATACCTCAAAGGCATCAACACGAAATTTGACCGCGAAAGGGACAGGACATGAACCTCGTGGACTCGTCAGGATGGCTGGAATATTTCTCGGACGGCCCCGATGCAACGTCATTCGAAAAACCTCTAATGAATCCTGAAAACCTAATCGTCCCGACCCTTTGCCTCTACGAAGTCTTCAAAGTCGTTCTTCGCGAGCGCGACGAAACCGACGCGCTCCAGGCAGCAGCTCTGATGAGCCAAGGAAATGTTGTGGAATTAACTTCAGAAATCGCGCTGCAAGCCGCCCAGTTGAGCCTGGACCACAAGCTCCCCATGGCAGACAGCATCATTCTGGCCACTGGAACGATGCACGACGCTACAATCTGGACGCAGGATGCTGATTTTAAAGGCATCCAGGGTGTGAAATTCCTACCCAAATCAAAGCGAAGATAGATCGAAGGCTCGAGGGCCATAACTCACAATTTTACTCCCGTTCTGCCGGGCGGGCTTTTTAAAGCGCGACACCTTCACGCTGGAGTCGCGTTGCGGCGCTTCAAAACCTGCATAATCACTAGCTGAAGCAAGACGATCATCGCGCAGCACACCACAGGAATGAAGAAACCTTGGCGGAGGCTCGAGGCCATGGCTACCTTCCCGGTCAGCCAGGGGGCGGTCATTCCGCCCGCAAGCCCGATCACAAAGATGACAGAGAAGGCGGTCCCCGATAACCCGGGAAATGCTTCGCCGACGATGGCTAGGGTTGTCGGATAAATGGCGGCAAATCCCAGGCCGATCAAAACCGCGCCGAACCCGGCCAGTCCGCCCGATGGCGAAGCGACCATGATAACAGCGGCAATAAGGGCCAGAATCGCGCTCCCGAGAATCAAGGTCTCATTCCTCACGACCCGGACAAGCCTGATAACGATGAGACGGCCGATCATTATGGCCGCCCAGTACCCGGCCAGGACAAATGAGGCCGTCGTAGGCGTCAAATGGAAATATTCGTTGAGATAAGTGGACGTCCAGCCGCCGATGGTAAACTCGTTCCCGGACTCGAAAAACAGCAGAAACCCGCACAGCCAGAGAAGCGGATGGCCCACGACGCTGGCGGCCTGACGGAGAGGAAATCCCTGCGCTTGCTTGGCCAGTGGAAATCGCAGCAGCAGAAAAAGTGCAAACGGAACCAGGCTCAAAAGAACGGCAACGATCAATATGGCGCTCAGGCCGATCGTCCCGAGCAGCGTGCCGATGAGAAAAGGAATGGTCAGGGCGCCGAACCCGAAGAAAATGCCCAGCAGGTTGAGGGCGGCGCTCCGCCGCTCCGGATAAAGGTCGCTGGTCAAGGCATTCGAGCCGCCGTTGAGTCCCCCTCCCCCAAACCCGAGAAGCACGGCAGCCAGGATGAGGAAAGAATACGTCGAGGCCATGTTAAAGAGAACAAGCGACAACGCGACAAGCAGTGAGCTGAGCGCAAGGAAGATCTTGTAGCCGAACCGGTCGACGATCGGACCGAAAAAGACGGACATGGCCAGCATAGCCAGGTTCATGTAAAAAAAGAGGTTGCCGGCCTCGCTCTTGTTGAACTGGATCCGGGAAAAGAGAGACGGCAAGATGGCCCCGAGGATGGCCATGACGATGCCGAAGACGAAAATGCCGGCGCACGCAGAGGACATCAGCGGCCGGACGCCGGCCTGCTTTCGTTCATTGTCCGCATCCGTTATTTCCATTTCTACCCTCTT
>CAZOKP010000070.1:8155-10115 GCA_964580435.1 uncultured Eubacteriales bacterium | reverse complement strand
GCGAGGCCTCTTGGCCGCGGCAATCTCAGTTTGAGATTGCTTCGCTTTGGACAGAATGATTCCCTCGGAAAGGGATTGCTTCGTCGTTGCACTCCTCGCAATGACCGACTTTCCCAGCCAAAAAAGATTGCCGAGATTATTGGGCATCAACATCTGCCCCCAGCTTTTTCTTATTTAGGGTAATCCCCACTTGCTTATTCTTTTTTCTTTTGAGATTTCCATGGTCTTCGATAATAAAATTCTGAGAACGCATCATATACGCTCTCCATGTGGCCCTTGGGAACGCCCGGCACATTCGGCGAAACAAACGTCGGCGGCACTTTCCCCTTCTTTGCCAATACGAAGGCCGTTTCAGCAACAAGGCACATAGCAATCGTGACCGCAGCGACCGTTGAGCCAGGCGCCACCTTTTCCACCTGCCCGACATCTACCAGCGCGTCTTCGGGAGGAGTGCAATTATCGATCGCCACGTCGGCCAGGTCGGAAAGATATTTTCCCGAAGAATGCTTCGGCTTGGAGACTTTGAGGTTTGCATGTGAGGAAACCGTGATAATCTTCAGCCCCTTTTTCTTGGCTTCCATGGCCATCTCGATGGGAGCTGCGTTCAACCCGCCGTGAGAGAAAACGAGCAGGCAGTCGCGACGCTCGAGCGGGAAGCTCTGCAAAAAAACCTTGGCGTATCCCTCCCGGCCTTCGAGCCAGAGGAGTTCCCGTGCCCCTCCCGGGCCGATGACGTTCGACCACATCAGGCGCGGGTCATAAAGCGGGAAGAACCCGACAAAGCTGCCATAGCGGGGAAAAATATCGAGGACGGGGATGACGGAGTGCCCGCTTCCAAACATGTATACCCTGCCGCCGCTCTGAATGGATTTAGCCATAATTCTAGCCGCCCGCTGGATAGTCTCCGATTCCTTAACCTTGATCTTCTCCAGAATGGATTGAATTTTGCTCAAGTAATCTAATGATGACATCGTCGGCCTCCTTTATCAGACTGGGGACTGAAGCATCCGCCTGCCTTAACGCTCGTCCAGGCCAGCTTTCCGGCGCCGTAAAGGCCCGTATTTTCTCCGAGCAAAGAAAGCTCTATTCTCACTTTTTTGGCCGCCAGCGGCTGAGCCCATCTTTTGAATTCCTTTCTGATCGGCTTGAGCAAGAGGTCGCCCGCCTGGAACAACCCGCCTCCCAGGACGACCATATCCGGGTTTAGGATGCTGACGATATTGGCGATTCCCATGGCCAGGTAAGAGACTGCCGAATCAAGGAGATAGCCGGCCAACCGATCTCCTGCTCTCGCCGCGTTAACCACTGTCTCTGCGGTTATATTTTCAATATTCCCTTTGATCAAGCCCTTCATCCGTGACGGCGCGCCGGCCTTAAGGAACCGGCGTGCTTTCCGGCCAAGAGAGGCTCCCGAAGCCTCCGCTTCGAAGCAGCCCATCGCCGCGTATTCGCTTCTAAAATGGGGGTCAAGGGCAAACCAGCCCACGGCGCCAGCAATGTCTTCGCTGCCCTGGATGAGCCGGCCTCCCGCGAGGATCCCCGCACCAATGCCCGTGCCAACAGCTAAAAAGACGACATCCTTTTTCCCCTTGGCAACGCCGAGCCACTGCTCGCCCAGGACATAACCACTGCGGTCGCTGTCGAGGACGAGGGGAATGCTTGTTTTTTCCCTCAACCTGTCACGGAGGGGGTAGTGGTCCCAGCCGGAAATGTTGGGCGCCCAGACAAGCCCGCTTTTCGGGAAGACGACTCCGGGAATGCATATTCCGATAGCCAGGATTTCCCCGTTCTTCCTCCGGGCTTCAGCCGCAAGCTTATGGATGATCCTGATGATTTGCCGGACCGGCTTCTCGGCGGGACCTTTTTCGATGGCCACTTTTCCCCGGCCGGTCATCTTTCCGTCTTCCGTGAACAGCGCGGATGCGATCTTCGTCCCGCCGACATCGATCCCGCCGCAAAA
>CAZOKP010000070.1:0-8055 GCA_964580435.1 uncultured Eubacteriales bacterium | reverse complement strand
ATTTCTTTTCTATGGCGACGACCCAAACCTCTCCTGGCTCCAAAGTCTTCTCCAAGAGCACCCTGACGTCCTTTTGGACGAGCGGCACTTCACTTTGCATTTCCAGGTTTCTGGCCTTCCAGTTTTTTCCCAGCGCAGCAACTGCGAACTTCGCCAGGGTCGTTTTCTCGCCGCGGTTGAACCCGAACAAAATCTTGCCGTTCGGGCCTTCGAGCAGCCGCGACTCGACAAGGACATCTGTCTCGGCGCTTCCCACTTCGACAGGCCGGGTCAGTTTCAGCCAGTCAAAAAGGCCGGCGAAGAACTTGCCGTTGTTGCGGTTCTTAAAATGGTAGTATGCCGACCCGATGAAGGAACCAACGATCACGGCCTTTCCTTTGCCGTAGGGAGCATAAACGATCGCCGGCGTGCCATTCTCGAATTCAGCCAGGACCTGTGCCTTGATGCCAAGGAGCTCAAACCCTTCCTCAAAGAAAAGCGTGTCCAGCTTGTCTCCGTCCTTGAGCTGCGGAAGCGCTTCATTGGTGCCCTTGATCACGATCGATCCGGTTTTTTGAAGGGGCATGAGATAGGATTCCCGACAGCCCAGCACGTCGTCGAGTCCCCCTCCGGGAATGATGTCGGAGGAAAAACCCCGCTCGTCGACCCAGCCGCAACGAGCCTCGGTGACCAGAACACCGCCTGCCTCGACATAAGCGACGAGCTTCTTGACATCGGCCTGGGACATCATCACCGGATAAGGGACGATGAGCAGCTTGTACTGGCCCAGCTTTTCCGGATTCAGGTCCATGACATGGAGAAAATCCACGGGCATATTTCTTTCAAAAAAGGCTCTATGGATTCCCTGCAGAGATTCGCTGAGAGTGTTGGACCCGATGGGCTGCCCTTCTCCGGTGTATGTCTGCTGGCCGCCAACCATATGGGAAAGGGGATTATAGAGAATCGCCACCTCGGACCTGGCAGGGCGGCTGTTGAGAAAAAGGTCCATGTTGTCCGTGACAACCCTGGCGATTTTCCCAGCTTCAACAGCGCGCTCTGTGACCTTTCCGTCAAGCTCTACGAGCCCGTATCCTCCGGCTTCATAACCGGCGTTCATCGGGTAGTAAGCGTAGATATTGACCGCCCTGGCCCCGCACGCCACCGCCGTCCACATCCAGTCGCGGAGATCCTTGCCCACGACAGGAACGCTTAACTTCATCCCGAAGACGCCGTAACCGGCTTGGAGCTCGCCGACATAGAACCCTCCGTTCGCCAGGTTCATCGAGCGGGCGAAATCGTTCCCGGAGGCCCGGTAGAAGACCGGCCAGGGGCGGATCGTCCAGGCGTGCTTGGGGTAGAGAGAGACGCCGTAATAATCCACGCTTGCGGCCATTTTTCTGTCATCGGGCGTCCCGCTCCACCCCGGCTTGCTAAAAATGCCGGGTATGGCGGAATGGCTTGTGGTAACGCCCTCGGGAACGACAGACTTGACGGTCCCAGCCTTCATGGCCAGGTCCTGGGCCAATTTATCGGAAATAAAATTTTTCCAGTCGATGTAGTCCGTGTACGTCAGGATGGTGCCGTACCGGGGAGGCTGCACTTCCTCCCAGCTCTCGAAGGTCCGGTACCAGGCTTTGTTCAGGCTGCCCAAGGTCTGGTATTTCACTTTGAGCCATTCCCGGAACCGCGCCTGCGTAGAAGGACAATAACAGAATTCCACGTTTTCCAGGTTGCCCACGTAATAGACCTCGGCCCAGTTGATAATGTGGGGCTCGCTCCAGAGGTCCCACCCCAAGAAGGCCGGCTTGTCCTTGACGACCCTGGCCGCCTCGCTGAAGAACTTGAGAATCCTCTGGCGCACCTCCGGATGGTCGAAGCAAAACCCGGGCGAAGCCTGGGATTCGACAGCTACGCCGTTCGACGACACGAATTTGGAGTCCGGGTATTTTTTCCCGACCCATTCCGGGGCGGAGTCGATATAAACCTGGACGATGACCCGAAGCCCGAGTTCCCCGGCGAGGTCGACGAGCGTCCGCAGGGCGCTGAAATCATACTGGCCTTCTTCCGGCTCGCAGGCGGTCCACTCCACCCAGCAACGGACCGTATTGAACCCGAGGCTCTTGATCTGCTCCAGGTCTTTTTTCCAGAGACGAGGCGAGTCAGCCGTCACTTTCTCAAGCATAGGCGCCCGCGCCTTTCCTCCGGCATACCAGACAGAAACGGGAAAAAAGTCCTTGTCCTCGGTGGCTCCGAATCCAGACCCGGCGCACCACCCCCAAAACAGGAGAAGGGCCCAAACCAAGGCCGTCGACGAAGATTTATTGGAGTTGAGCTTCATTGTTGTTTTTCTCCTGTTCCTCTATTCTTAAAGGACTCTCCCACAACCTTGAGCAGGACTGGGGCCCCTTGATAGTAGTCCGCGCCTATCTCCCAAATGATGACCCCGGCGGCTTTTTTGTCCAGGACATACTGGCACTTGAGGCCGATCGACCTTTCGTTGTCGTAAGAGACGATCACGGTCTTGTCCGGCTTCCGGATATAAGGGACCTGGGAACATTCGTCCCAAAAATAGGCCCACCCTGATTCCAGGAGCAGCATCACATCCTTATAGTCATAGCCAAGACTTGTGGTGAATTTTTGGTAAAAGCCCGCGCAGTCAAAGGACCGGCCGTAAAAAGGGAGCCCCAGCAGCAATTTCGATCCCGGGACGCTCCGGGAAATGTAATAAAGGTAGCCGTTATTGAAGGAACCACAGGGATCATTCGCGCACGAATACAAGGGCGCGTTCGGCCCCGAATGGTCGCTCCAGTCTCCGTGAAAGTCATAGGTCATGCAGCTGATATAATCAAAGGAACCGGCCAGTTCCTCAAAATTAATCCATTGGGCCCAGTAGCTATCGGCGGGGCCGGCCATCGTCAGGAGGCGCGGCGGGGTCTGGCCTTTGAGGGCGGTGGAGAGTTCTTTGATCAAGTAAACAAAATTCTGCCGCTCGTCCGGGTTGGAGACATACTCCCAGTCGATGTCGACGCCGTCATAGGCATATTGTATGAGGAAGTTCACGACCTGGTTAATAAACCGGGTTCTCGTTTCCGGCGTCGCCGCCATGCCGGGGAACCCCTCGCAGTTGCCCCAGCCGCCTATGCTCATGATGATCTTGACGTTCCGGCGGTGCGCCTCGCTGACGAGCTCAGGGTAAAAATAATCGGCCGGGACGATGAGGTTGCCGGACGAATCGGGCTTGGTGAAGGCCTGGGCGATATGAGTCAAGTATTCATATTTTATCATCGTGTGGTCGAAGACATCCCTGTTCCAGGAAGGATAATAACCGATGACGACCTTGGACAAGTTCGGCGGCACTGGGGTTGGAGGCGAAGGCTCGGGGGCTTTCTTGGAACACATCCAGGTTAAAAAAAGGACCGCGAAGATAAGAATCGGCCGAAATTTCTTACTCACAGGAACACCTTAATAGCTATCTCTCAGGGAAATCACTTTGAGGGCCTGCCTAAATTGAGTTATATCAGCCGGCTCGTTGCTGATGAAGGCTACCTCATAGACGCGGCCGGGGACCAGGTCAAAGAAATTGTCGTCGAATCGTCCTTTGAGCCCGGGGACGGAGAGGTATACATTCTTAGCCAGCAAATTGGTTTCAAGCCGGACGACGGGCTTTCCGTCCCGTTCCAGAACGTCTGTCTTGATCTCCGGCTCCGGGAGGTAGACTCTCTTGAGCGCGCAGAAATGAAAAAGATTCGAGCTGAGTTTTGCCTGACCTCTCCGGAGTTCGCAGTACAAATAAACTTCCTCCGGCGGGAGGTTGTGCTTGAGCTCCTCGAGGGACTTGCTCAAGAGGACGCGGCTTGTGCGGGGCTCGAGTCTCACGTCGGACTTCCCTTCCTGGATCATCTTGCCGCCATAGGTAAAAAGCCCGACATAAAGCTCGGCGTCAACGGGCCGGTCCAAGTCCGAGATGCCGTAGACCTTCAGCATTTTTCCATCATCGATCGGCGCCACAAGCACAGGATTGTAAAACCTTTTGGCGTAGTAATGGAGCGCTTTCCAGGTGCCGTAATAGTCGGTGCCCGACCAGGAGGCGACCGGCCAGCAGTCGTTGATCTGCCAGTAGAGCGCCCCCATGATCCGCGGCATTTGGCTGCGGAAATGCTCCACAGCGATTTTCATCCCTTCGGCCTGGAGGACCTCGCTCAGCCAGAGCAGCGGTTCGAAACCATTGGGCAGGCGATAATGGTCCAGCATATAGAGAAGGATGAGGCGGTTACCCTCCGGATGCTTTTGGTGTTGCTCCATGATCGGGGAGGCGATGTTCCAGTCCTCGGGAAGCGCATATGTCTTGACCGCCTCGATGAGCGGGAAGGATTGAAAACCGAACTCGCTATAGAAGCGGTGGTATTTTTGCTGATACACCTTAAAAGGCTCTTGTCCGTGCCAGATTCCCCAGTAATGCATGTCCCCGGATTTTTCCGAGCGCGGGTCGCCCGTCTGTTCGGAGTGGGGCGAGCTCGGCCAGTACGGCCGCGCCGGGTCATATTTCTCGAGGGCCTGGGGGAGGACCTGGTCAAAAATCTTTTCATAATCCTTCCAGACTTTGAGGGGAAGCTGCTCTTTCCAGCCCCAGAAAAGCCAGGCCTCCTCACACTCGTTGTTGCCGCACCAAAGGCCGATCGAGGGATGATGCCGCAATTGCCGGACGACGTCTTCTGCCTCGGCCTTGACGTTATCGAGAAAGGCCTGATCGCCCGGGAACATGGAGCAGGCGAACATAAAATCCTGCCAGACCACGAGCCCGAGCTCGTCGCAGAGGTCGTAAAATTCCGGCGACTCATAGATGCCGCCTCCCCAGACCCGGAGCATATTCATATTGGCGGTCACGCAGTCGCGGAGGAGCGATTCGTATTTCTGCCGGGAGACGCGGGGCGGGAAGGAGTCGGCCGGAACCCAGTTGCCTCCTTTGGCGAAAAAGGGAACTCCGTTGACGACAAACTGGAAGCTCTTGCCCCATTCATCCTCTTTCTGCTCGAGGACAAGCCGGCGGAAACCGACTTTTTTCTCGACGGAGTCGAGCAGCCGCCCCTTTTGGTAAAGGTCGATTTTCACGGAGTAGAGGTTTTGTCCTCCCATCCCCGCCGGCCACCAGAGCTCGGGATTGATGATGCTGAAGGTTTTCTCGTTGACGTTCTGGCCCGGTTTCAGCGTTACCGACTCACCATGAGAGAGGCTCGTTTTCCCGGTAATGGTGGCTTTGACGGCGACCGTATGAGGTTTATCAGCAAGAATGGTCGTTTTGGCGCGGAACAAAACCCTGTTATTTTCGGGGAATTCTTGAAGGATTTCGAGGTCATCAAGCCGCGCACCCTCCCAGGCCTCTATGGTTAGGGGCCGCCAGATGCCGGAGGTGGCGAGCCTCGGCCCCCAGTCCCAGCCGAAATGATATGGCGCCTTGCGCACATGAGGGGAATTGCCGGGAAGTCTATAAGGCAACCTGGCTTCCAGAATTTTGGCCCGCCGAACCGGCGAATCGAAGCGGATGAGGATCTCGTTTTTTCCGTTTCTCAAGAAAGACTTGATGTCGATCCGATAACGGCGGAACATATTGTCCGTCTCGGCGACTTTTTGCCCGTTTAAAAAGATGGTGGCAAACGTATCCAGTCCCTGGGCGACCAGTTCCACGTGCGCTTTGTTCATCATCTGTCCGGGGATCTTGATTTCCTTCCTGTATTCCCAGTCTTCATTTTCGACCCATTGGACCTTGACCTCGTTATCCCGGAAAAACGGGTCCGGAATGAGACCGGCCGCCAGCAGGTCCAGGTGCACGCAACCTGGTACGCGGGCCGGATACCATTCCTGTTTGCCGGCCCTCCGGAACTGCCATTCACCGTCAAGAGAATACTTGGTCAGCGCTGTATTCTCAGAAAAAAGGTGAGGCGAAGCCAGAAATAAACCAGCGGCCAGAAGAAGGACAAAACGACAAGAAAAAATCATGGTTCCCTCCGATTTTTCATTTGGCCTGGTTGGCCGCAGCTTCCATCAGCAGGAAGAAGGCCTGCCCTTCCGTGGCCGTGCCCGCGGATTCGAAATTCGGGGAGCCGCAGACATCCTGGACATAGCCGTAGCCGTCCACTTTCTTGCGGGCGGCCTCTCTCATCCGCTCGGCCCACTTCACATAAGAAGTATCGAGCCAGCCTCCGCTGACGCCCCGATAGATCGAGTAGGCCAGCATCTGGGCAAGGTTCGTCTCGATGAATGTTTTCGGGTTGTCCACGACGTCATGGAAAAGCCCGTCCGGGCGCTGGCAGGCCAGGCATCCATCTATGACCTCATAGACATACTCAACCAGCTTCTTCCTTTCTTCCGCCATGTCCGCCGGCAGCGCCTTGATAATTCGCGTCATTCCCGCCGCTGCCCAGCCGTTGCCCACACCCCAGAAATCTTTCCTGAGAAAGTCATTCTTGCTGTCATCCCAGATGTGCGAAAAGAGCTTTTTCTCCGGGTTCCAGAGGAGCTGCCTGATCCCTTCCACCTGCTTCACCGCTTCCTTGGGCTGGCCGGCCACGGCGAGAAACGGCGGAGCCATATACATAGAATCGATCCAGACTTGCGGTTTGTTGGCGACGTGATAGAGAGTCCCGTCCTTTGTCCGCGGCGCTTTCTGGAGCAGGTATTCGAGCATTTTGTCGGCCGCCTGCTTTAGTTTCAAGTCACCAGTTTGCTTGGCAGCAAAAAGGACGGCTTCGCCGTTGGCGGCCGGGTCCGTGATTCCCTCCCAGCAGCTAATCACAGCCAGACGGCCGTCCTCAGTCTGACGGACCACGGCTTCCTTAGCCATCAGAATAACCAGCTCCGTTTCGCCGTTCTCGAGCAGTGCCTGAGCAGCAACCCCCTGCTCCCAGGCGTCCCGCTGCATCGTCAGCATAGCCCGCTGGACTCTTTCAACAAGAGGATCAAGCGTTTTTTTGGAGGAGCCCTGCGATAGGCCTTCGGCCGCCGGGACAAGGACGGTGGCTCCCGCCGCAGCTCCCGCACAAAGCGTTCTCTCCAAAAATCGTCTTCTATCCATTTTCCCCTCCAGATCTTTTCATCGTGACTCTCCCAACAAATCGTCGACCCTGAGGAAGAAATAGCCCTTGTGCTGGAGATAATCAAGGAGATCGTCCATCCGCCGATAAAACTTGTCTTTCCGGTCGGGATGGGTGCCGATATGGATGAGCAGGACGAACCCGTTAAGACCGTAAGGGTCTGATTTTTCATAGTCGATGATGCTTTTGTAGATTTCCTCGGAAGACTTATAGTTCGGCATCTCAGGAGTTGTGTAGTCGGCGTTAGACAACGTTCCCGGGGTGAAATTGAAGAGGACAAGCCGCAGCCCTTCGGACCAGGCAGCGATCGTTTCGTTGTACCACTCGTACGGGGGGATGAAATAGGGGACTTTTTCTTTGACCATGCCGAAGGCCTCCAAGGCCTTATAATTGCCCAGGATGTCGGAGGTGAACTCTTCTTTGCTGACAAGAAGCTCTTCCCTCTTCTCCCAGGAGCAATAGAGAAGATGCTTGTCCGAATGAGGACCCAGATAATGGCCGTCCTCGATCAAACGAGAGATCAGGGCGGCCTTGTCCGGCGCGCGGTAAAAATCCCCGGTGAAGAAGAAGCTACCCCTGGCGTTTTTCTTCTTCAATGTTTGCCGGATGAATTCACCGCCGTCAGAAAACTCATGCCCGGTGAAAACGAGGGCGATCTTTTTCTCGGCCACGTCGCCCCGGATGATAGCGCCTTGGTCAAAGGTATAGTTCCTGATTTTCTTCGCCTGGAATAATGCCAGAAAGACGCCGCTGAAAATGAGCGGCAGAAGCGCCAAGCATATGGCCAGCGACTTTTTCTGTAGCACGGGAAAAACCCAGAATCAGTTTATATAAAATTCGCCCGCCTAAATCAACATGGAGCGTCTTCTCAAGAATGGAAGCATTCCCAATTCCGTGACAGTCCTATGCTGATAGAAGGGGGGGTGGCGTGGTTCGGGGGCCCCCCGCCGCCCCGAGCGTTTGATGCCCCGGTCTTTGGCTCTGGAAA
>CAZOKP010000069.1:0-14601 GCA_964580435.1 uncultured Eubacteriales bacterium | reverse complement strand
CCCCGAACCACGCCACCCTCCCCTTCTATCTGCATAAGACTATCACGGAATTGGAAATGCTTCCCGCGGGCGGTGACCGGCACGACAACGCCTGTGTCCGGATTGGCCTCTACGAATAGCCCGGCCGGGCCAGCGGTCTTTTCTTTTGAGATGAAATATGTTAGGAAAAAGAAGCCAGGGCAAAGAGAAGGCTGGAGAAAATCCGGGTGGAGACAGTAAAAAACTTTTATTGCGGGGTTGACCGCTGGCTTGAGCGGAGGGAACCGTTGGCTCTAGCCACGATTATCGAGACTCGAGGCTCGACCCCTCAAGTCGCCGGGGCCTCCGCCATCTTTTCCAGAAAAGGACTCGTTTCCGGGACTTTGGGCGGCGGAATGGTCGAGGCAGATGCCCAGGAAAAGGCCGCCCGGTGCCTCAGGGAAGGGAGGTCTCTGTTTTATCAATTTGAGCTCAGGGGAGACGACCTGGGTGCCGAGGAGGCCATCTGCGGCGGCTCTGTCTCTATTCTCATCGATGCCTCTCCTCTCAGCCATCTTGAGACCTTTAGGCTTTTAAAAAAATCCCTTCTGTCCCACCGGGCAGGGGTATTGATATCAAAAATCAGCCCGATGTCTCCTCAAGATTTCTCCGTCTCCCGCCGCTGGTTGGGGGACAAACCGGCTGCCGGAGGCGTCGCAGAGAAGGACTTCAGCTCGATTGAGAAAGAAATCAAAGAAACCCGGCGGGAGGGGGAGCCCCGGCTTATAAAGACTAAAGAAAAAGGACGCCAGGAAATTCTTTTTTTCCTCGAGCCTCTTTTTCCGCTCCCCCAACTGGTCATCGCCGGCGCGGGACACATCGGCCAGGCCGTAGCTCATCTCGGAAGCCTTCTTGATTTTGCCGTCACCGTCATTGATGACAGAGCTGAGTTCGCCAGCCGGGAGAGGTTTCCCGAGGTGGATGCGATTATCGTAGGCGGCATCGGCAAGGCGGTGGCGGATTTTCCGATTGCCTCCGACACGTATATCGTCATCGTCACGCGGGGGCACAGCCATGACGCCGAAGCCCTGCGGGCGTGCATTCGATCTCCCGCAGCCTATATCGGAATGATCGGCAGTCGGCGGAAGCTGTCCCTGACGAGGAGAAAGTTTATCGCTGAGGGCTGGGCGACGGAGGCGCAGTTTGACCGGGTCCATGGGCCCATCGGTCTCGCCATAGAGTCCACAACCGTCGCAGAGATAGCCGTAAGCATTGCCGCCGAGCTTGTGCTCGTGAGAAGTCAGGCCGGGAAGCGAAAGACGGCGGGTCAAAAATGATCTGGGCCGTGATTCTGGCAGCCGGCGAGTCAAAGAGGATGGGGAGGCCTAAACTCCTTCTCCCCTACCGAAAATCGACCATTATCGAGACCGTCGTCGAGAATGTCATCGCCTCGAAAGTCAACCAGACCTTGGTGGTTCTGGGAGATCGGGCGCCCGAGATTAAAAAGAAAATCCGCAGATTTCCGGTGAGAACCACGTTCAATTCCCGCTACAGGCAGGGCATGCTTTCTTCTGTTCTCCGGGGGATGGATGTTCTCCCGTCCGCGTGCGAGGCCGCCGTGATTGTCCTGGCTGACCAGCCATGCATTCAGGCGGCCGCGATCGACTTTCTCATCGAAGCCTTCGGCAGGGTGAAAAAGGGCATCGTCGTCCCCGTTTACAGGAAAAAACGCGGCCATCCCTTCCTCATCAGCCTCAAATATAGAAAAGAAATGGAGCTCATTCATCCCGACATAGGGCTGCGCGAGCTGCTCCGGAAACATCCTCAAGATATCCATGAAATCGAGGTCCCTACACCGGCGATACTGCGCGATATCGATACCGCTGAGGATTATGCCAGAGCCACGGAGATAAAGACGAAAAAGAGACGTTCCAGTTTATTGCCCCACAAAAATTAGGTATAATATTCTTTTTTAGCGGAGGAGATATGCGTAAAGCCTGTTTTGTCCTTTTGCTCGGAATTGTTCTTTGCTCCTTGGTTCTTTTTGCCCGGGCTCAAACCGCCGCTGTCAGCGGAGACTGGGAGCTGACTATGCAGAGCCAACACGGGCCGATTGTCTGGAGCGTTAATTTTGCCCAGGACGGGGAGAAGCTCGCCGTGACCATGGTCGGACCCCGGGGGAACGAGTTCAAAGGCGAGGGGACGATCAAGGGGAGCGAGATCCAATGGTCGATCACCCGGACATCGCCCCAGGGTGAGCAGATCACGATCATCTATAAGGGAAAGGTAGACGGCGCCCTGATGTCCGGACAAGCGGATATGGCAGGCCGCGCTACCGCGGAGTGGACGGCAAAGAAGAAATAGCCCTTCCTTGCGCCCCGCCCCATTGAAAAAATAGACCTTTATTTTGAATCCCCCCGAGAGGGATGGTCGTATTATATATAAAAGGGAAGAAATTCGCCCCGCCTCCGTCTAAAAGATGTGAGGAGGCTATAGAGAAGTGAACAGGAATGGACGAAAAAGAGCTGATCCGGCTCTCCCAGGAAGGAAACGGAGAAGCCTTCGGACAACTGGTGGAGAGGTATAAGGCCAAAGTGTTTCATCTCGCTTCGAGTTGGACTCAAGACAGGACGGCGGCAGACGACCTGGCCCAGGAGATCTTTATCAAGGCCTATTTTTCCCTGCCGAAATTCAAGTCCAAGTCTGAGTTCGGGACATGGCTCTACCGGGTCGCCCTGAATCAGATCAAGGATTATTTGAGAAAAAACAAGAAGAAGTCCAGGGAAATCTCCCTGGAAGCGCTGGGCGAGATGGATCTCGCTGCAGAACAGGTGAGCATCCTGGAGAAAGAGCAGGCCGAGGAAAAGAGACGGGCGCTTGTTCAAGTGGCTTTGCAGCGCCTTCCAGAGAAACATCGGATCATTCTGACCCTCCGGGATGTTCAGGGCATTTCTTACGATGAGATCGCCCGCATCCTTGGGCTGTCCCCGGGGACGGTGGACTCGCGTCTTTTTAGAGCCCGCAAGAAACTGCGGGAAAAATTGGCCCCCTATCTGGGCCGGGAAGGAGGAGAATATGGACTGTAAAAAAGCCGAAAGACTTTTCCTTCGTTCACTCGACGGAAGAATTGAAGCCGGAGAAAAAACACGGCTCCAAGACCATATCGAGCGCTGCCCCCGCTGTCAGAAGATAGAGTGGGAATATCGGGTCATCCTCGGCCAGCTTAGAAAAGAGGCGGCCCCGCAGCCCCTTCCTTATTTCAAAGAGCGCCTCCTGGCGAAGCTCGGCGCGGAAGAAAAGGCGCTCCCCGGCCTCTTCTGGCAGAAGCGGGTGACTAAAGCCTTGGCTTTCTCTCTAACCGCCCTGATCCTCGCCGGCGCCGCCTTTTTCGCTTTTCGGGCCCCAGAGCCGCAGGAACTCAGCCAAGTGGAAACCCTCCTTCTTCGGGACGAGAATCCGTTCCTCGAAGCAAAGAGCGTGCTGGATGAGAGGATGCCCGAGACCAAGAACATGATGCTTATTTTTACGTCTATGGAAGAGCAGGATTCATCAAGGAGATAGATGTCATGAAAAACAAATATATGATCTGGATTGCCCTCTCCCTTGTTGTTGCCTTCGCTGCCGGAGTTATCGGAGGCGTCTTTGGCGAAAGGCACTTATTCCAGAAAAGGCATGCCCGAGGTGACAAGGGTCCGGCGCACTTTCCCTCGCTGGAACAAATGGCCAAGGACCTAGGGCTTTCCGCTGAGCAGCAAGAGCAGATCAGAAAAATCTTCGAAGGAAATGAGGCCAAGCTCAAAGAGTTGCGGGCCGATATGCACGGCCGCCTCAGGAGCATCCGCGCTGAGGTTAAGAATGAGATCGATAAGGTTCTCACGGCCGAACAGAGGCGGAAAATCGAAACTATGATCGAGAAACATACCGGTCAGGGCAAGAAAGAACCTGAAGAACGTAGTGAAAAACAGTCCCAGAACAAGCAAGACGAGAAAACTGAAGGAGACGTAAGATGAAAAAGAAACTGATCATCGGAATCATCATCCTAGTGGTCGCAGCAGGAGCCATCCTGGCTTGGTCGCTCCTGAAAAACAACAAAAACGGCAGCGTCAGGTACAGGCAAGAAGCCCTGGCCAAGGGCGATATCGAAGCCATGGTTGTCACGACGGGAACCATGAATCCTGTTATCACCGTTGAAGTGGGGAGCCAGGTTTCCGGGAAGCTCGCCAATATCTTTGTCGATTATAATTCCCAGGTTAAGAAAGGCCAGATTCTGGCCGAGCTCGACGGGTCCATTCTGGAGCAAAGGGTTCAGCAAAATCAGGCCAACTACCTCAGTGCCATGGCTGCACTCGAGAAGGCCAAGGTTACCCTCGCCAATCTTCAGAAGCAGTACGAACGATCGTTGAGCCTGTTTGACAAGGACCTGATCTCCTTTGAAGAAAAAGACATAGCGGAGGCGAATTACCTCGGTGCAAAAGCCGACCTCCAAAGAGCCGAAGCCAGCGTGGAACAGGCCAGGTCCCAGCTTGAATCAAGCAAGGTCGACCTCGGCTATGCCATCATCCGCTCGCCCATCGACGGCGTCGTGATTTCCCGGGATGTCAATGTCGGCCAGACAGTCCAAGCCAGTTTCACGGCCCCCAAGCTCTTCGTGATCGCCAATGACCTGACCAAAATGCAGGTCGAGTGCAGCGTCGATGAGGCGGACATTGGAAGAGTGAAAGAAGCCCAGGAGGCGCGGTTTACGGTCGATGCTTTTCCGGAGGATACTTTTAAGGGCATCGTCAGGCAGGTCCGCTATTCTCCGACCCTGACCCAGAATGTCGTGACCTATACCACCATCGTGGACGTTGATAATCCGGCCCTGAAGTTAAGACCCGGCATGACTGCCACCATATCCATCATCACCGGCGAAGCCAAGGGGGTCCTCAAGATTCCGAACGGCGCCTTGAGGTTCACGCCCAATCTGCCGCCGGAAGAGATCGCGAAGATCATGAAGGACACGCAGGAGAAGTTGTTCGCCAAGCGCAAGGCAGAAGGACAAACCCCGGGTCAGGCCGTCCAGCTTCAGCAACCGCCTCAGGGGGCCACAGAAGGCGGGCTGAGGATGAACGTTGCCCAGAGTGGAGGTGCGCCGCAGAGTCTCGCGGGAATGAACAGCGGAACGCGGGCAGGCCGAAGGCCGTCCACGGTCTGGTATCTTGATGACAAAGGAAAACTAAACGTGGCCTTCATCCGGCCGGGAGTGACGGACAACAGCTATACCGAAATGTTGCGCGGCGATTTGAAAGAGGGCCAGAAGGTAATCCTGGGCGTTGAATCCGGCGCTACAACCACATCTGCCAGTAATCCGGGTCCGCGGCCACCGATGTTCATCGGGCGGTGAACGCCTTCTCAAGAAAAACGTATAAGAATAGAGGAAAAAATGTCCAATACCCTAATCCTGCTGGAGAACCTAACCAAGGTCTACAAGATCGGCGAGACCGAGGTGCAGGCGCTGCGGGGTATCTCCTACAAAGTCGAAGCAGGAGAATTCCTGGCGATCATGGGCCCATCGGGATCCGGCAAATCGACGTTGATGAACATCATCGGCTGCCTCGACAAGCCAACCTCGGGCACATATTATCTTGACGGCGAGGAGGTCTCCCTGTTTGATAAAAACAAGCTGGCGCGTGTCCGGAACAAGAAAATAGGATTTGTCTTCCAGACATTCAATTTGCTGCCCCGGACATCCGCTTTGGAAAACGTGGAGCTCCCCCTCCTCTACTCGGACGTCCATCCCAAAGACAGGACAGAATTGGCCCTTGGCGCCTTGGACAAGGTTGGGCTTAGGGAGAGAGCGCATCATAAGACCAACCAGCTTTCCGGCGGAGAACAGCAGAGGATTGCCATTGCCAGGGCCTTATTGAATAATCCGTCCTTGATTCTGGCGGATGAGCCGACGGGAAACCTGGACACTAAAACGAGCGGAGAGATCATGAACATCTTCACCCAGCTCAATGAGGAGAATAAGATCACCATGGTCATGGTGACGCACGAGCCCGATATCGCCTGTTACGCCAAGAAGAGAATCTACATCAGGGACGGACGGATCATCAGGGAAGAGAAGGGCCGGGAGGGCTGTGAAGACTTTTTAGGAAAGGAGTCAAGGCCATGAATATCCTGCGCACAACCAAAGTGGCGCTTCGGGCGCTCAACCGCAACAAGATGCGAACGTTCCTGACCGCTCTCGGGATCATTATCGGCGTCGGAGCCGTAATTTCCATGGTCAGCATCGGCGAGGGCGCCAAGCGCGGCGTCGAGGACCGTTTCAATGCGATGGGGACCAATCTTCTTTTTGTCTCTCCCGGGAGCCATACCCGCGGAGGCGTCCATTCAGGCGCTGGAACTTATGTCAACCTCAAGCCCGAGGATGCCGCCGCCATCGAACAGCAGTGCGATGCCGTGAAATCCACCTCGCCTTCCGTCAGCACCAGAGCCCAGGTCGTCTATTCGAACAAGAATTGGAACACGTCGATCCAGGGAACAGGCAATCTTTATCCCGAGATCAGGAACTGGCAGATCGACGAGGGAACGTATTTTGACGCGAACCAGGTGAAGGCGGGGGCAAAGGTTTGTGTCTTGGGCAGCGAAGTCAAAAAGAACCTGTTCGAGGATGAGGATCCCATCGGCAAAATCATCAGAATCCAGAAAATTCCCTTCCGGGTCCTGGGAGTCCTCAAGTCCAAAGGAGAATCCGGAGGATGGTTCAACCGGGACGACATGATCACGGTTCCCTATACGACTGCCATGAAGAGGCTCATGGGCCGCGACTACATCTCATCCATCGATATTCAGGCCGTCTCCATGGCTCGGACAAAGGAGGCCAAGGGTCAGATCGAAGAGCTGATGCGGATCCGGCATAAGATCGCACCCGGCGCTGCGGATGATTTTGAAGTCCGGAACATGTCGGAAATCGCCGAAGGAGCGGCCCAGGCGACGGGAATCATGACGATCCTGCTCGGCAGCATTGCCTCCATCTCGCTGCTCGTGGGCGGGATAGGAATCATGAATATCATGCTCGTCTCTGTGACCGAGAGAATCCGGGAAATCGGCATCCGCATGGCTGTCGGCGCCCGGGAAAAAGATATCCTTCTTCAATTCTTGACGGAAGCCGTGGTCTTAAGCGTTTTGGGGGGTCTTGTCGGGGTCTTTTTCGGAGTCGGGTTGTCCAAGCTCCTCAAGTATATCTCGATATTCTCCCAGTTCAAAACAGCCGTCTCCGTGCAGGCCATCGTCATGGCTTTTGCTTTTTCCGCTTCGGTCGGCATCTTTTTTGGGTTTTATCCCGCGCGCAAGGCTTCGCGGCTCGACCCTATAGAAGCGTTACGTTACGAATAAAGTTAATGAACCATGATACAGGGAGGTTTGGAATGTTCAAACGAATGACGATAATTTTGCCGATTCTGATGATTCTTTTTGCAGCTGTTTCCTGGGCTCAGGACAAACAAGCGACTCTTTCACTGACTCTGGAAGACGCCATCATGAGGACGCTGAAGAATAATTATGCTGTGGCCATCCAGTACTTGGGCCCTGAAGCGGCCAGCCTCTCCGTCTCCCAGGCTAAGGAAATTTTTATACCCACCCTTGGTTTCGGGTTGAACAAGAGGAGCACTCAAAGTGCATCCTTTTCCTGGCTGGACGCCGCGGAGCAGGTCAAATCGTCTTATAGCGATGTGGATTTTGCGATTTCTCAGCTGATCCCCATTGGCGGGACCTTCTCGGTCTCTTTGGCCGGCTACAGGAACTGGTCCAATAGCAAATTCCAGACGGTCAACCCCCGGTTCGGGGGCACGCTCCGTTTCGATTTCAGGCAGCCATTGCTGCGGGGCTTCGGCACCAAGATGACCCGCTACAACATCATCGTCAACCAGAATAACCTGCAGATTTCTGAGAACGACCTGGATTCGACTCTGATCAACATCATCTTTGCGGTGGAGTCAGCCTACTGGAATCTGGTCTACAGCATCGAAAACCTCAAAGTGGCTCAGGAGTCTCTCCTGTTGGCCCGGGACCTTCTGGCCAAGAACCAGAGAGCCGTTGAAGTCGGGACCATGGCCCCCATCGATGTCTTGAGCGCCCAGGCTGAAGTGGCCTTGCGGGAAGCGGATATCATCACCACTGAAACCCAGGTCAAGAACAATGAAGACCGCCTCCGGACGATCATCAACCTTCCTGAAGAAGAGATGAAATTGGCCCTGCCGATAAAACCTTTGGATATACCCAAGTATGAAATCAACGCGGTCAACCTGGAGGAATCTCTCATGACGGCCATGCAGAACAGGCCCGAGCTCAAGTCTCTCAAGGTTCAACTGCAGAACCAGGATTTAAGCCTGAGTTATGCCAAGAACCAACTCCTGCCCGCTCTTAACCTGACGGCTTCCTATTGGAGTCCGGGGATCTCAGGGTCTCAGATCATTTATCTGAATAATGATCCCCTGAGCGGCCAGATCATCGCCACGATCCCTGGGGGGGCCTCCAAAGCGCTGAGTGATGCGTTGGGTCTTAAGTACAGCAACTGGGCCGTCGGCCTCACCTTGGATATCCCCCTGAATAGCTTGCTCTCAAAGGCAGCTTATCAGCAGGCCAAGCTGAATGTGGAGCAGGCCATGCTGCAGCTGAAAAACCAGGAACAGACGGTTTACCTGGAGATCCGGAACGGCGTCAGAGATGTGCAGGCGAACTACCAAAGGGTTCAGGCGTACAGGGTGGCCCGAGAACTGGCCGAGAAAAAGCTTCAAGCTGAACAAGAAAAACTCAAAGTCGGGCTGAGCACGAATTTTGTTGTTTTGAGCTACCAGAGGGATTTGAGCAACGCTCGGATTTCTGAGCTCAAGGCCATCGTGGATTACGCGATCTCTTTGGCCAATCTTGACAAGGTCATGGGCGTGACCCTGAAGACAAAGAATATCAATGTGACGCAATTGACGAAAAACTGACAGCCCGTTCGCGGGTCATAAATTCTTCGAGTGGCGGAGATTGTAAAAAAGGCATGGGTAGAGGAAAGAAGCTTCTTTTTCTTGCAGCCATCCTTGCCTTGCTGCTCTGCTCCTCTCCGCGCGCCGGGGTAACAATTCTCTGCGCCGGAGACAGTATGACCGACTCAGAATATCCCCGGCACCTCCGTCGTCTTTTCCGCCAGGAAGGCCGCCGTGTCCGTGTTTTGAATTACGGGCGCAAAGGGAATACCTCAGGAGAATACCTTCGTTTTCTGGAGGAGCAGAAATCCGTCCTGGCCCAAACGCGGCCGGATTTCGTCCTGCTTCAACTGGGGACGAATGATGTGCGTGTGGACGGCGATTTCACGTCTGCTGAGGATTTCGCCGGCAATGTAAAGGCGATCATCGCCATCTTCCACGAATTTCGTAACCGTAGGGGCGGGAAAACGGAGGTTCTTCTTGGCCTGATCCCGCCCATTCCGGAAGGTGTCACCTCCCCTTTCAGCCCTCGTTCGCGCGAAAGAGTCAGTCAGGAAATTAACCCTCTCATTCAGAAAATTGCCGTTGAAGAGGAGGTCGTCTTGGTGGACAACTGTTCGCTTTTTTTGAGGCGTCCGCAGCTTCTTTCCGGGATCCATCCTACCAGCCAAGGGTACAAGGCCTTGGCTCAGAACTGGCATGATGCTCTGAAGCCTCTCCTGGGAAAGACCTAAAGGTGGGTTGAAGTTTTTTTGGAGACGTGCTAATATTATGAACAATTGATAATCCTGAATTCATTCCTATAAGGTGGAGAAGTCCTATGAACAGAAGGCTAATCAGACCAAACTTGGCCGAGATCAAAGACAAAATGAACCGAGAACGGGAGCGCGAGCGGGAATCAGAGAAAAGGAAAACCCACCCGCCCTATGAGACCCACGCCGAGAACTATTACTATCTCAAGCAGATGAACAAAAAGACCCGGATGGCCGTGGTCTTTGGCGACGGTGAGGTCATCCAGGGATACATCGAATGGTATGACCGCAACTGCTTCAAACTCAATAGAGATGACGCCCCTAACTTGCTCGTTTATAAGGCCGGCCTCAAGTACCTTTACAAGGTGGAAGACGTCAAGGAAGAGGAAGAGGCTAAGAAGAAGCCCAAATGACCCTTCCCAAGATCGGGATCTCGCTCGGGGATCCTGGGGGAATCGGGCCTGAAATCGTCCTTAAAGCGTTCTCTGGAAGTTTTGCCCTTCCCCAAGCCGACTATATCCTATTCGGGTCGTCCCGAGTTCTGGATGAGGAAGAGAAAACCCTGGGCCTGTCCCTCCCTCGCGGGTCACTGAAAGCTAAAAAAATAGCGGCCGCTGGAACCTTCTCTCTCCGAGAGGTGGACAGTACGCTCGGAAAAATAAAGAGAGGGGCTCCTCTTGCCGAGAACGGCCTGGCCTCTTTCAGATTTTTCGAAGCGGCTGTTGCCGAGGCCAGACAGGGAGCCCTTCAGGGGGTCGTCACGGCCCCGGTTTCCAAGCGATCCTGGGCCCTTGCCGGGATCAGCTGGCGCGGGCATACAGATTTCCTCAGCCAATTTTACCCCGAGGTCATCATGGCCTTTTGGTCGGCGAAGATCAAGGTCGTTCTTTTGAGCCACCATGTCTCCCTGAGAGAAGCTCTCAACCGAATCAACCGGCGGAATCTTCGCTCCTTTTTTCTTCGCCTCCAGCAGGATTTTGAGAGAATAAGTGCGGGGGGATTCGAGTATTTGGTTTCAGGCTTGAACCCGCACGCCGGAGAGGAAGGGCTTTTCGGAAGCGAAGAAATCGAGGAGATCGTTCCGGCGGTCGAGGAAGCCAGAAAAAGGGGCCTGAGAATTACGGGGCCTTTTCCACCCGACATCGTCTTCCGGAAGGCTCTGGGTCAGGAGGATAAAATTGTCGTCGCCCTCTACCATGACCAGGGCCTCATCGCCTTCAAGCTGGAGGCCTTCGATGAGGGGGTCAACCTGAGCCTGGGGCTTCCTTTTGCCCGCACCTCTCCCGACCACGGCACGGCCTTTGATATTGCCGGAAAAAATGCGGCCTCCGCAAAGAGTCTTGTCGAGGCTATCAAGCTGGCCGTCGCGCTATCGCCGCCTCTTTAACTGCGGCCAGGACGTTCGCTCTTGTCCGCTCGCGTGTTATCGGTCCCTTTAAATTGAGCGGGCTTTTCCAGCCTGTCGAATTGTTCACGGGTCAACGGGCCGCTGTATCCGGAATAGTTGATCAGCGGTTCTGCCGGGTTGTCAATCAAAACCCACTTTCCGTTCTCGTAGTTTAGATAGACAAAATTCCACTTCACCCCTTCGAGCACGGGGACCATACCTGTGACATTCTTAACTTCGCCCTTATCGAAAACAACCGGATAGAACTTGTTCTTTTTAATATCTTTGATGATCTGTGTGTCGTGGCATTCGTCACACTTTCTCCCTGCCTTCGCCACAGAGTGCGTGAACCCAGGGGCGAACGTGATCATGGTTTTGTTTTGATAGACATAAGTGTGGAAATTAGCCAGGGTCACTTTGCCTTCGTGGTTGATGAGGAAATGGAGATTTTTAAGCGGGATGGAAACGCTTTTGCCTTCCTTGAGCCGTGTATCAAAGTGACAATTGAAGCAGGAGGTCATCTCTGTTGCATGGCAGGCATTGCAGTCGAGTTTGCCCTTATGCACCTCATGGCTGGGACTTTTGGAAATTTGACTGTGACATTTGTCGCACCGAGTATCCAGGGCGCCGGGGTCCTGCATAGAGTTGTACGGCGTCCCGTCCCCGTGGACTTCCCTGGCCGTGTGGCAGTCCAGGCATTTCATCCCCTTCCGAAAGTGCACATCCACGGTCGGGTCTTCGGGGTTTTTTCTGGCTTTATCCAGGCTTTCCAAAGCATGACAATTCTGGCAGACCTCCTGCGCACGGGTTGGTTCTAACGAATAGGTCGGCTTTCCATCTACATCTTTCCGGTGGCAGGTATCGCAAGACCGGACGTGGCACCTGGAGCATGGGAGCTCAGAGAACGGGATATTGGTGATTTTCTCCAGGCCACCCTGTTCTTTGCTATACCAGTATTCCAGTCCTTTGTTAGTGAAATGCAGGCTGTTTTCGTAGAAGTTTTTTTCCCGGAGCGGGTTTTTGTCTTGGTCGGTGCCATAAATGCACAGCCCCGAGATCATGAGCGCGCTGATGACGATACCGATCACTCGGATGGCTTTTTTCATCGTGGTCTCACTCCTCTTCGTCCAGGCAAATCGGACTCAAGCTATCGTCCCCGTCTTTTGAGTTCCGCCTGGACCTCCCGCTTAAGCTCCCGTTCTTTGATCGCTTGTTTCTTCTGGTAGCTCCTCTTGCCCTTGGCCAAGGAGATTTCAACTTTGACCTTGCCTTTGTCGGTGAGCATCACTTTTGTGGGGATGAGGGTAAAGCCCTTTTCTTTGATCTTGCCGATGAGGCGCTTGATTTCCTGTCGGTGAAGCAGGAGCTTCCTTTGCCGCAACGGTTCGTGATTGAACCGGTTGGCCGGCTCGTACGGACTGATGTGGGAGTTGATCAGAAAGACCTCTCCCCCCTTGATCTCCCCGTAGCTGTCTTTTAGGCTGATCCGCCCTTCCCGGACCGATTTCACTTCGCTGCCCAGAAGAGCTATGCCGGCCTCCATGCTTTCCGCGATCTCATAAATATGGTAAGCCGCTTTATTGGAGGCGACGATCTTCATGGCTTTTCTCGGATTGTTCGGAATTCAAAATAATGCGGACCAGGCTGATGTGGCGCTTGTTCATTTTTTCGACGACAAACCGGCTTCGTCTGTATTCCAGCGCGTCGCGCTCATGCGGGATTTTTCCGAATTTTGAAAACAGGAACCCGGAGAGTGTGGTAAAAGCGCCTGTCTGCGGTAAGTCGAGGGGAAGCCGCTGACTCAACTCTTTGATCGAGGCGTTGCCTTTGACGATATAGATATTTTTCCCTTCCTGCCAGAGCCAATCCTCGGCCTTCTCGTCGTATTCGTCGCGGATTTCTCCGACGATCTCCTCGATGATGTCCTCCAGGGTGACGATCCCTTCCAGGGTGCCGAACTCATCCACCACAAAAGCCAGATGAACGGCGTCGGCCTGCATCTGGACAAGGACTTTTTCTATGGACGCCGATTCCGGGACATAGAATGGCTGGCGGAGGAGGGTGCGGATGTTAATTTCTTTTTTATCAATAAGATAGGGGATGATGTCCTTGCTGTGGATGAGGCCCTCGATGTTGTCCAGGCGGCCGTTGTAGACCGGAATCCGGGAGTATCCTGCCGCGAGCACGGTGTCAAGGATTTGCTGGTAAGTCGAACCGATTTCGATGGCCTTCATCTCCGGCCTGGGGACCATGATTTCCTTGACCGGCCGCTCTCCGATATCCAACACTCCCCCGATCATCCTTTTGCGGAGGGAAGACATCCCTTTGATCCCCTTGGTCAGAAGCAGTTTAATTTCCTCTTCGTTCAGGGCGCTCGCTCGGTCTCCCTTTTCTGCGGGAGAGCCGCGGACGATCAGCCTGGACAGAAAAGTGAAGGCTTTGACAAAGGGGTAAAAAAGAACGACAAAAAAACGGACAGGCTGGATAAGTAGCAGAGAGACCTTCATGGGATGGTACGCCGCAAAGGTTTTAGGGTTGATCTCTCCGAAGAAAAAGACCAGAAGAGTCGTGACTAAGGTGGCCACCAGAACGGCCTGGTTTCTGTCCGGGATGATCGAAAGAAATACGAGCGTAGCCACCGACGCCGCCGCGATGTTGACCAGGCTGTTGCCGATAAGGATCGCCGCCAGGAGCTGGTCCACCCGGGACAGCAGGCGCTTGATGGCTTTGGCTCTCCGCGAGCCTTTTTTCTCCAGGAAATCGAGCGTATAAGGGTTGCAGGAAATAAGCGCCGTCTCAGAAGCCGAGAAAAAAGCGCTCAGAAGCAAAAAAAGAATGAAGAGCAATATGGAGGTAAGTAACATGTCGGGAAATCAAAACTCGACGTGAGGCTTGACACCCTTGAAGCATAGGGAGAGGGTGGTGAAAATCCTTTGTTCGATCTTCGAGAGCGGGAGCGAAGAGACTTCGGAAATTTCGGCCACCAGGAGCTCCTTGGCTTTTTCCAGCATCTTTTTTTCCCGAAAAGACAGGGGTTTGGTCAGGCTGAGGTAGTACAGACTTTTCAGGACAGCGGCCATATCGAACATGGTCCCGGAGCGCATCAAGCTGACGTGCTCCTTGTACCTCCCCTTCCAATCCGTAGTTACGTCGACGCGCCGTTTTTTCAGGAACTTGAAGATCTCCTCGACGGAGTCCTCCGAAACCGGCTTGCGAATGCCCATCTCGTCGGTGTTTGAGGATGGGACCAAAACGAGGGTGTTATTGGCGATGATCCTGACGTGGTAGATCCTCAAGCTTTCGCCATAAAGGTTTTCTTGCTGGATATCCTCAATAACGGCGAGACCCTGATTGGGATAAATGATCTTATCCCCAATCTTGAAGGAATTCATCGGTTAAATTATACCGGAACGCGCCCCCTGAGTCAACAAAGATTCCTTTTTATTCAGGGGAAGCGAATGATCTCGCCAGGTCATATTTGCAGGAGGCATTTCCAATTGCGTGGATAGTCCTATGCAGATAGAAGGGGGAGGGTGGCGGGGTTCGGGGG
>CAZOKP010000068.1:0-15072 GCA_964580435.1 uncultured Eubacteriales bacterium | reverse complement strand
AATGCGGCTTCGTCCTCTCAAACTTTGCCTTCGCCATTCCTTACCTCCTTGCGGTTGAATGATTCATCCCAGCCTCTTGTATTTTATCTGTGAGCAGGAATTCTTCCCTCAATCCGAGCGATGATCTCCTCGGAAACCTGAGGGGGAGTCTGCTCATAGCGCAAGAATTCCATCGAAAAAACTCCCCTCCCCTGGGTGAGCGTCCGGAGCACGGTGGCATAGCCGAACATCTCGGCGAGAGGAACCAGTCCCTTGATAACCCTCGATCCTCCTCTCATCTCCATGCCCTCGATTTTTCCGCGCCGTGCATTGATGTCGCCGACGATATTCCCCAGGTATTCGTCGGGAGTGACGACTTCGAGCTGCATCATGGGCTCGAGAAGGACCGGCTTTGCCTTGGTGGCGGCGTCCCTGAACGCCAGGGACCCGGCTATTTTGAACGCCAGGGGCGTTGAATCTACCTCATGCCAGGAACCGTCGATGAGAGTCGTTTTGATATCGACGAAAGGAAACCCGGCCAGGATTCCGGCTTCCGTCGCCTCCCTGAGGCCGGCCTGGATGCCGGAGATGAACTCTCTGGGGATGACTCCGCCCCTTGTCTCATCGACAAAAACAAACCCTTGTCCTCTTTTCAAGGGCTCGACGGTCACCTTGCAGTGTCCGTATTGTCCCCTTCCTCCAGTCTGGCGGATATATTTTCCTTCGCCTTCTGCGGCCTGGAGGAGGGTTTCCTTATAGGCCACCTGCGGCTTCCCCAAATGGGCCTGAACCCCGAATTCCCGGGCCAGGCGGTCCATGATGATCTCAAGATGGAGTTCACCCATCCCGGAGACCAGGGTTTGTCCGGTCTGGGGGTCCTGGGCAACCTTGAAAGTGGGGTCTTCCCGGATGAGCTTATGAAGGGCGCCGGCCAACTTGGCGTGTTCTACCTTGGTCCTGGGCTCGATCGTCGCGGAAATAACGGGCTCCGGGAATCTTATGGATTCCAGGACAATCGGCTGGCTTCTCAGGCACAGCGTATCTCCTGTGGAAAGGTTCTTCATCGATGCCAGCGCCGCAATATCTCCGGCATAGACCTCTTTCAGGTCTTTCCTTTTGTTGGCGTGCATTTCGAGCAGACGAGAAATGCGCTCTTCCTCGTCCTTGACAGGGATATACAGGCTGGAGCCGATTTTTGCTTTCCCCGAGTAAACCCGGAAGTAAGCCAGGGAGCCGACAAACGGGTCGGTCATGATCTTAAACACCAAAGCGGAGAACGGCTCGGCATCGGACGGCTTTCTTGTCTCGACGGCAAGGGTGCGGGGATGGTGTCCAACAACAGGGAAAACATCCGGCGGCGAAGGAAGATAATCCACGATAGCATCAAGAAGAGGATGGACGCCTTTGTTCCTGAACGAGGCTCCGTAGAGAACAGGCACGAACTGGAGAGAAAGCGTCCCTTTCCTGACCGCCCGCTTTATTTCGGCCGCAGGGATTTCCTGACCGCTCAGGTATTTTTCCATAACGGCATCGTCCGTGTCGCTCAATATTTCAATCATTTCGCTTCTTTTAGCTCTGGCCTCTTCTTTGTTCTCCGCAGAGATCTCTTTGACCTCAAAATGGGTCCCGAGGAGGTCGCCTCCCCAGTCGATCTCCTTCATCCCGACAAGGTCGATTACTCCCCGAAAATTCTCTTCCCGGCCCAAGGGCAATTGAATGACCAGGGGCCTGGCGTTTAGCCTCATTTTTATCTGCTTGACGGCCGCCTCCGGGTCCGCTCCGATTCTGTCCATCTTGTTGACATAGACAATCCTCGGAACTCTATACCTATCGGCCTGCCTCCAGACAGTCTCCGTCTGGGGTTCGACACAGCCGACCCCGCAGAGAATAATGATCGCTCCGTCGAGGACTCTCAGGGATCGCTCGACTTCGGCAGTAAAATCCACATGCCCGGGGGTGTCGATGATGTTAATGCGGTAATTATCCCAGTAGCAGGTGGTGGCTGCGGAGGTGATCGTTATGCCACGTTCTTGCTCCTGCACCATCCAATCCATAACCGCGGTACCCTCATCCACCTCACCCATTTTGTAGGTAATGCCCGTATAGAAAAGGATTCTCTCTGTTGTGGTAGTCTTCCCCGCATCGATATGGGCCATAATGCCGATATTCCTGACTTTCTCGATCGGGTACAACCGCATATATTCTTCGCTCCATTTCGTTCTTTAAACAAATGGGTCTTTTTTCTGGAGACTACCATCTATAATGAGCAAAAGCCCTATTGGCTTCAGCCATTTTGTGCGTATCTTCCCTCTTCTTGATCGCCCCTCCCCGGTTATTCATGGCGTCGATGATCTCTGCCGCGAGCTTCTCCTCCATGCTCTTGCCGCTTCTTTCCCGCGCGTAGTTGAGCAGCCATCTCACCGCCACAGATGTTGAACGCTCCATCGGGACCTCGACAGGGACCTGATAGGTCGCACCTCCGACACGGCGCGACTTCGTCTCGAGCACGGGCCGCGTGTTCTCGATGGCTTTCTCGAACGCCTTGAGGGGATCCTCTTTGGTTTTTTGCTTCACAATCTCCATTGCGTTATAAATCACTCTCTCTGCGGTACTCTTTTTGCCTTTCTTCAAAGACAGGCTGACGAATCTCGAGATCAGCGTGCTGTTATAAAAGGGGTCCGGCCGGATCTTCCTCTTCTTGACTATTCCTCGTCTGGGCATCTGTGCCTCTCCTCAATCAGCTGGCCACTCTTTTCTCTTTCGGCTTTTTGGCCCCGTAACGAGACCTCCCCTTGAACCGGTTTTGCACGCCTTCAGCATCCAGAGTGCCCCGGATCACGTGGTAACGAACGCCGGGCAAATCCTTGACTCGTCCTCCCCGGATCAGCACAATAGAGTGTTCCTGAAGATTGTGTCCGACGCCGGGGATATAACCTGTCACCTCGATATTATTGGTCAGCCGGATTCTGGCGACTTTTCTCAGGGCAGAGTTCGGCTTCTTGGGCGTCGTCGTGAAAACGCGCGTGCAAACACCTCTTTTCTGGGGGCAATCGTCCAACGCCGGAGACTTACTCCTGTACCTTTTCAGCGTTCTGCCCTTTCTCACGAGCTGGTTAAAAGTTGGCAATAAACCTACTCCTCAATAAAAAAATTAATGGGCTTCATCCCGAAAGGAATTAATCTCGGAACGAATGCGCCGATAATAACAAAAATATCTTTCTATGTCAAGGATTTTGAGGAGGTTAGCGGGCCCTTCGAGTTCCGGACCGGGGCCTCGATTTCCTGCTCTTCTTCTGTCCCGGAAGACTCCTTCAGCTCGACATCCCGATAGTACCTATAGCCTGTGCCCGCGGGAATGAGTCTTCCCATGATAATGTTTTCCTTGAGCCTCCTCAAATAATCCACTTTTCCGTAAAGGCTGGCTTCCGTCAAGACTCGCGTGGTCTCCTGGAAGGAAGCGGCAGCGATAAAACTGTCCGTGCTCAAAGCGCTCTTGGTGATGCCCAAAAGAAGCGGCCTGGCCTTGGCCGGCTTGCCGCCTTTCTTGATCACCTTTTCATTCTCCTCCTGGAAAATGAACTTATCCACCTGCTCGTCAACGAGAAATTCTGTGTCCCCGACCTCCTCAACCTTAACCCAGCGCAGCATCTGCCTGATGATGGATTCGATATGCTTGTCGTTGATGGTCACCCCTTGAAGCCTGTATACCTCTTGGACCTCGCGCAGGAGGTATTCCGCCAGCTCTTTTTCTCCCAGGACGCGGAGAATGTCATGGGGGTTTACCGGCCCGTTCATGAGAGCCGTCCCGGCCCTGACCTTTTCTCCCTCGCCCACGCTCAAATGGGCGCCTTTGGGGATGAGGTATTCCTTTTCTCCGCCTTTTTCGTTCGTGACGATGAGCTTGCGGTAGCCCCTGACCAGGCCGCCGAACTGGACGACGCCGTCAATTTCTGCAATGACCGCCGGAGACTTGGGCCGGCGCGCCTCAAAGAGTTCTTCCGCCCTGGGCAATCCGCCTGTGATATCCTTGGTCCGGGCGACCTCGCGAG
This sequence comes from uncultured Eubacteriales bacterium, assembly GCA_964580435.1. Classification (GTDB taxonomy): domain Bacteria; phylum Acidobacteriota; class Aminicenantia; order Aminicenantales; family UBA8522; genus CAZKEW01. The sequence continues at coordinate 11,044 of CAZOKP010000068.1, read as the reverse complement.
GGATCTTGGCCAAAATATCTCCGGCAAAGACCTTCTCCCTATCCTTGATCTCAAGATTGGCTCCGGAGGGGAGATAATATCTCCTGAGCGTGACCGGCTTTCCATTTTTGTCTTTCTTGGTCGGGTGGATGATTTCTACCCGGGGCTGCATCCTTTCTTCTTTGGGTTCGATGACGACCTGGGTGATCAAGCCCGTAAATTCATCCTGGACCTCTTCCATGGTCATGCCCAGGACGACATCATGGAATTCCGCAATACCGGCCTCTTCCGTAAGGATGAAGGTGTTAAAGGGATCCCATTCGGCGAACGGCTGACGAGCCTTGATGGCCTCACCGTCTTTGACAAATACCCTCGCTCCGTAGGGGACTTGATAATGTTCAACCTCGCGGCGGCGATGGTCGAGGATGGCGATATTAGCGTTTCGGTTGAGGACGACAAGCACCCCTTCTTTGTTCTGGACGCCCTTAAGGTTGTTGAACATGACGACGCCGTCGTTCTTGGCTTCGAGCTTTGACCTCTCCGCCCCGCGCATGGCGATCCCTCCCACATGGAAGGTTCTCATTGTCAGCTGAGTGCCCGGTTCTCCGATGGACTGCGCCGCGATGATGCCCACGGCCTCACCGAGTTCGGCCAGGCTTCCGCTGGACATGTTCCGGCCATAACAGAGCTGGCAAACACCTTTCTTGGCCTCGCAAGTCAGGACGGAGCGGATCTTCACCTTTTCAATACCCAGGTTCTGGAACTGCTGAGCAATGTCCTCTGTAATCTCCTGATTCGGCGCGACGACCGCCTTGTTAGTATCCGGGTTGACCACTTTCTCCAGGGCGATTCGACCGACGATCCTGTCAACGAAAGGCTCGATGATCTCACCGTTCTCGACGATGGCGGTCACATTGACTCCCTTAAGGGTGCCGCAATCTAACTCATCAACGATCACTTCCTGGGCGACGTCCACGAGCTTGCGGGTTAAATAACCGGAGTTGGCTGTCTTCAAAGCGGTGTCGGCCAATCCTTTTCTTGCGCCATGCGTCGAGATGAAGTATTGCATGACGTTTAATCCTTCGCGCAGGTTGGAGACAATGGGCGTTTCGATGATTTCTCCGGATGGCTTGCTCATCAGACCGCGCATTCCGGCCAGCTGCCGAATCTGCTGCTTATTGCCCCTGGAGCCGGAATCGGCCATGACGAAAAGCGGGTTGAGTTCGTTTCCTTCGAAACTGACCCTTTTCATCTCCTCGATCATGGCAGAGGAGACTTTGTCCGTGACGGCTCCCCAGATCTCGACCACGCGGTTGAACCGCTCACCGGCGGAGATGGTTCCATCGCGGTAGAGCTTTTCAATATCCAGGACTTCTTTCTGGGCTTTTTCCACCATCGAAGTTTTTTCCTTGGGGATGATGAAATCGTCGATCCCCAGGGAAAACCCGGCCATAGTCGCCTGGTTGAACCCAATCTCTTTCAGTTTGTCGAGCATCTGGACCGTGGGGCCCAGCCCGACCTTGAGATAGGTGTAGAAAACTAGGTTCTCCATCCCTTTCTTCCTCACCATGCCGTTGAGGTACGGGATCTCCGGAGGAAGGATGCCGTTGAATATGATTCTTCCGGGTGTCGTGTCGACCAACTTGTTCTGGATCTCTGTCACCGGGCAGGTCATCACAGCCTGGTCATCATAATACGTCGCCAGATTCATAAACGGCCCTTTAAACCTCAATTTCACGCGAGCCTGGAGGCCAATCTCCTTGTTCTCCAGGGCCATAAGCACTTCTTCGGGAGAATAGAAGATCCGGCCTTCTCCCTTCTGCCCTTTTTTCTCGAGGGTCAGGTAATAGCAGCCCAAGACCATATCCTGGCTTGGAATCGTCAACGGCCTCCCATGAGAGGGCGAAAGGATGTTATTGGTCGAGAGCATCAGCGTTTGGGCCTCGACCTGAGCTTCAACAGAAAGAGGAATATGCACAGCCATCTGGTCCCCGTCAAAATCAGCGTTAAAGGCTGCGCAGACAAGAGGGTGAATCTGGATCGCTTTCCCTTCGATCAGGGTTGGCTCAAAGGCTTGAATTCCGAGGCGGTGGAGCGTGGGAGCGCGGTTGAGCAGAATCGGATGCTCTCTAACCACCTCCTCCAGATAGTCCCATACCTCGGGCCGCTCCGCCTCATGCCACTCCCTGGCGATCTTAACGCTGGGGACCAATCCTTCCTTCTCCAACTTGTGGAAAATGAATGGCTTAAAGAGTTCAAGCGCCATTTTCTTGGGCAACCCGCACTGGTTGAGCTTTAGCTCGGGGCCGACGACGATCACGGACCGGCCGGAATAATCCACGCGTTTGCCCAGGAGGTTCTGCCGGAAACGTCCCTGCTTTCCGCGGAGGGCTTCGCTCAAGGATTTAAGAGGACGACGGTTGGCTCCCAGATGGACCCGGCCTCTCTTGCCGTTATCAAAGAGAGCGTCGACGGCTTCCTGGAGCATCCTTTTCTCATTGCGGATGATGAGTTCGGGAGCTTTGAGCTCGATGAGTTTCTTGAGGCGGTTATTGCGGTTAATAACTCTGCGATAAAGGTCGTTCAGGTCAGACGTAGCAAACCGCCCGCCATCCAGCCTCACCAGGGGTCTCAGGTCAGGCGGGATGACCGGAATGATCTTTAGGATCATCCATTCGGGACGGTTTCCCGATTTCTTCAGGGCTTTGAAGACCCTCAGTCTTTTGGCATAGCGCAATCTTCTCTGCTGGGATGTCTCTTTCTTCATCAGCCGCCTGAGGCGCTCGGCCTCTTTGGCCGTATCAATCTCCGAAAGAAGGGAGTCGATCGCTTCCGCTCCGATCGAAACCTCGAACTTATTCCCGTACTTCTCCTGAGCCTCCTTGTATTCTTCTTCGTTGAGAAGCTGCTTATCCTTGAGCGGAGTATCGCCGGGGTCGCTGACGATATAAGATTCAAAATAGAGGACCTTTTCCAGGTCTTTGATCGAAAGATCCAAGACCAGTCCGATGCGGCTCGGCGGACTCTTAAAAAACCAGATATGAGCTACCGGGGAAGCCAGCAGGATGTGGCCCATGCGTTCGCGCCGCACTTTGGACTTGGTGACCTCGACACCGCATCGTTCGCAAATAATACCCCTGTATTTCATCCGTTTGTACTTTCCGCAGAGACACTCATAGTCATTGATCGGCCCGAAGATCTTGGCGCAGAAAAGCCCGTCCTTCTCGGGTTTGAACGTTCTATAGTTGATGGTCTCGGGCTTGGTCACCTCGCCCCAAGACCAGCTCTTGATTTTTTCCGGAGAGGCGATGCTGATCCTGACCCTGTCGAAATCGACTTTCGACCTGCCTGAGACGGGTGTCGGTCTCGGTTCCATTAGCGTCCTCCTTTAAGAGCCGGGGGGACTTCAATCCCCCAGGGCAAGATCTCGTCTCTTTCTGCCTTTTCCAGTTCCACATTCAGGCACAGACTCTGCAGCTCGCGGATGAGAACATTGACGGATTCGGGAAGCCCGGGAGTAAAATCCAAATCGCCTTTGACGATGGCCTCATAGATCTTGGCCCGACCTTCGACATCGTCCGATTTGACGGTCATAAGCTCCTGGAGAGTGAAGGCCGCGCCGTAGGCTTCCAGGGCCCAGACTTCCATCTCACCAAAGCGCTGTCCTCCGAACTGGGCTTTGCCGCCCAGCGGCTGCTGGGTAATTAATGAATAGGGCCCTGTAGAGCGGGCATGGATTTTGTCGTCCACAAGATGATAGAGCTTCATCATATAAATGTGACCAACGGTGACCTCTTGATGCAGCAATTCTCCGGTCACCCCATCATAAAGAGGTGTCTTGCCGGATTCCGGCAACCCGGCCTTCTTCAGGATCTCCTTGATCTCCTTCTCCGAGATCCCGTCAAAAACGGGCGTGGAGACCCAGAGATTGAGGATCTTTGCCGCCCATCCGAGATGGGTTTCCAATATCTGCCCCACATTCATACGGGACGGGACACCCAGGGGATTGAGAACGATTTCCACGGGCGTGCCGTCGGGCAGCCGGGGCATGTCTTCTTCAGGGACGATCTTGGCGACGATCCCCTTATTGCCGTGCCGACCGGAAATCTTATCCCCGACCGATAGCTTCCTCTTCATGGCGATGTAGACTTTGATGGTCTGGATGACTCCGGGGGACAGCTCGTCGCCCTTCTTCAGCGTGTCGACTTTTTCTTTGAACTCTGCCCGAAGCGCATCAATCTGGCGCCGAACCTTTTTGTCGATATCCTTGATTTTCGCGTCGCGCTCCTCATTCTCCTCCAATTTCAGCCTGGAATAATCGTCGGGGTCGATGAGATCGAGGGTCTTCTCGGTTAGCTTCGCGCCTTTGGCGAGGGCCTGGCCGGAAATCTTTTGGTCTCTGTCCAGGACCTCTCCTTTGATATAGGATTTAATCCGACGCGCCTTCTCTCCTTCGAGAATGGTGATCTCGTCATCGAGGTTCCGCTTCATCTTGGCAACCTCTTCCTTCTCGATCACTTTGGCCCGTGGCCCTTTCTCACTCCCGCGCCGGGAGAAGATCCGGACATCGATAACGGTTCCTTCGATTCCAGGAGAGCAGTAAAGAGAGGCGTCCTTCACATCCAGAGCTTTTTCGCCAAAAATCGCCTTCAGCAATTTCTCCTCGGGAGACAGTTGCGTCTCCCCCTTGGGCGCGACTTTGCCGACCAGGATGTCGCCCGATTTTACGTAGGCCCCGATCCTCACGATCCCATTCTCATCGAGGTTGCGGAGCACGTTTTCGGGCACGTTCGGAATATCCTTGGTAATCTCTTCCGGGCCAAGCTTTGTGTCCCGGGCTTCAATGGTCTCTTCGACAATATGGATCGAGCTGAAGATATCATCCTTGATCAGCTTCTCGCTCACGATGATGGCGTCTTCGAAATTGTACCCGCGCCAGGGCATAAAGGCGCAGAGGACGTTCCGTCCCAGGGCCAGTTCGCCTTTGTCGGTGCAGGAGCTGTCCGCCAGGATCTGCCCTTTTTCGACCGGGACGCCCTTGCGGACGATCGGCCTATGGTTGATGCAAGTATTCTGATTGGTCCGGAGGAACTTGGTGAGGAGGTAGAGGTCGGTGCCGACATCATGTTCCCTGGCTTTTTCCTTCTCGTCGACCCGGATCAAGATCCTCTCGGCATCGACAAACTCGACGACTCCGGGTCTCTGGCAGACGACGACATCCCCCGAGCCCTTGGCCACAAGGTATTCAATCCCTGTTCCAACCAGGGGGGCCTCAGGCCGCAGCAAAGGAACGGCCTGTCTCTGCATGTTTGAGCCCATAAGGGCGCGGTTGGCGTCGTCATGCTCAAGGAAAGGAATGAGGGCCGCGGAGAGGGAGACCAGCTGTTTCGGCGAAACATCAATATAATCTACCTGATCCCGGGGGATGGACTTGAAGTTCCCGACCTGGCGGGCAGTGACGAATTCATTGACGAAATGGCCGTCTTTGTCGACAGGAGCATTGCCCTGGGCGATAATGAATTTCTCTTCTTCCCAGGCTGTCAGATAAAAACACTGGGGTTCAACCACCGGAAGCTGCCTGACCTTCCCCTTCTTGAGCTGCTCCACCGTCTTTAAAAATTCATTCTTTTCGACGATTTCATCCATCTTATAGGAGCTGTCCCCTGGATGAGCGATCTTGACATAATCGATGATCCTCGCGTTGCGGACTTTTCGGTAGGGCGTCTCGATAAAACCGAAATCATTGACCCGGGCATAACAGCTCAAAGATGAAATGAGACCGATATTCGGACCTTCGGGAGTTTCTACGGGGCATATCCGGCCATAGTGAGAAGATTGAATATCTCTGACCTCAAACCCGGCTCTCTCCCGGCTCAATCCGCCGGGCCCCAAAGCACTCAAGCGCCTCTTATGGGTGATCTCGGCGAGGCTGTTGATCTGGTCCATAAACTGGGACAGCTGCGAACTGCCGAAAAACTCCTTAAGCGCTGCAATGACGGGCTTGGAATTGATGAGGTCCTGGGGCATGGCCGAGGTCAGGTCGGCGCTGATGGTCATTTTCTCCTTGACCGTTCGTTCCATTCGGGTTAACCCGATGCGGAAGGCATTCTCGACCAGCTCGCCAACAGAACGGACGCGGCGGTTCCCGAGGTGGTCAATATCGTCGACCGTCCCTTCCCCGAGGCGTAGACGCAGCAGGTACTTAATGACCTCTACATAATCGAGGGGAGAGAGGACCTTTTCTTCCATGGACGTGTTCAAACCGAGCTTGATATTCATCTTGAGCCGGCCGATCCTGGAGAAATTATATTTCTGGGAGTTGAAGAACAGGTTGCGGAAGAGGTTGTGCGCGCTCTCCATCGTATGCGGTTCTCCCGGTCTCAACTTTCTGTAGATCTCTGCTAGAGCCTGGTTCGTATCTTTGCGCAGGTCTTTCTTCAAAGTGTTGGAAATGATGGGCCCGGTCCGGTCCTGTTCGGGATAGAAGACCTCAAAAGGCTCCCCCCGGCCGGTGAGGAGCTCAAGCTGGACATCGCCGAGCTCTTCGTTCGGCTTGACCTTACCCTTGATGGAGGCCAAGGAATAAGCTCCCTGGAGTTCTTTCTTGACCAGCGGAACCTTGGCTACTCCTTTCTGTTTCAGCTCCTGGATAATTTCCGGAGTGAGTTTTTTCTTGGCAGGCACAAGAACCTTCCTGGAAGAAGGAGGCGTAACATCGTCGGCCACTGTCTTGCCCGCCAGGTCGTCCGCGAGTTCCCAGTAGAGCTTGCCGTCTTCCGGCAGGATTTTATAAATCTTATAGAAAAGGCGGATGATCTCTTCATCAGAGCCGAACCCGAGCGCCCTTAAAAAGACGGATGCCAGGAATTTCTTCTTCCGGTCCAGCCGGACATAAAGGTTGTTCTTGCTATCGTGTTCAAACTCCACCCACGCTCCCCGGTAAGGGATGATCTTGCCGATGAAGAAACCCTTGACGTCGGCCGGCCGGAAGAAAACCCCGGGGGACCTCTGCAGCTGGCTGACCACGACTCTTTCGATGCCGTTAAATATGAAAGTCCCCTTTTCTGTCATCAGGGGAATATCACCGAAATAGACTTCCTGCTCTTTGATATGCTTTAACCTCTTCGACTTGCTGGTGGCGTCCTTCTCCCACGAGATCAGCCGGACTTTCAACCGCAGCGGGACAGAAAAAGTATAGCCTTTCTGAAGACACTCGTTGGGGCTGTATTTAAGCTTCAGCTTGACTCTGTCCCCGCAATGCTCACAGACCGGAGTTTCGATTTTCCTCATAGCATTGCAGTAGGGGCAGATTTCCTTCTCGGTCAGCTCCACGTCCGACGGCAGGAGCGTGCCGCAGCCCTTGCAGCGGGCGCGTGAATTTTCTACGCCCTTCAAGCGTCCACACTTGCACTCCCAATTTCCGATCGAGTAGCTGATAAAATCGAGCTGGGTCGTCTCCTTAAAATCGGAGATGGGAAAGACGTCCTTGAAGGTGGACTGCAAGCCCGCATCCTTCCGCTCCTCCGGCAGGAGGTCCATTTGCAGGAACTCAGCGTAAGACTGCGTCTGGATGGCCAGAAGGTCGGGCATAGGAAATTGCGTCCCGATTTTCGAAAAATCGGTCCGCTCGATGCGGTGATTTAGACTTTCTGATTCATTTTGCATGTTCACTCACGGAAAAAGCGTTGATTGATCATTGATCTATTCGATAAGAACAATGACATTCATAAAACGTTTGGGCTACTGGAGTTCGACCGTGGCTCCGACTTCTTCGAATTTGGCCTTGATGGCTTCTGCCTCTTCTTTGGAGATTTTTTCTTTGACCGGCTTCGGGATGGAATCCACCAGGTCCTTGGCTTCTTTCAACCCCAGGTTGGTGACTTCCCGGACGATCTTGATGACGTTGATTTTCTTGTCTCCGGCGTTCTTGAGAATAATAGTGAATTCTGTCTTGACCTCTTCGGCCTTGGCCTCCGCGCCCGGAGCGGCAGCGGCTCCAGCAAAGGCCATCGGAGCTGCGGCAGCGGCGCTGATGCCATATCTCTGCTCGAATTCTTTGATGTAATCAGACAGTTCCAGGACCGTCAAACCATCCAGGTGCTCGAAGAACTGTTCCTTGGTGAGTTTTGTAGCCTCATCCTTTGTTTGTGCTTTGGGCATTTTTACCTCCAACTCTATTTTTTATCTTTTAATTGACTCAACAACCGGCCCATATTTGCTAAGGGGGCTTGCCAAGTCCTTAAAAGTTGCGTTATTGGATAGGCCATGAGATAGCCGATCTTTCCCAGCAATTCCTCTCGGGATGCCAGCCTGCAGATCTCCTCGAACCTCTCCGGGGGGACCAGCTGCCCATCGAGGAGGCCCCCCTTGAAGGTCAAGACCTTTTTCTGAATGGAAAAATCTTTGAGTAGGCGAGCCAGCTTCACCGGCTCGTCAGAGGCAAAAGCAATGGCCGTCGGCTTCTGGAAATAGTCTCTGAGCTGGCGGGGCATATCCTCTTTGAGAGCCCGAAGAGCCAGGCGATTTTTTACGACCTTAAAGGAGTAAGAATTCTTGCGCAAGAGCTTCCTTAACTCCACCGCATGCGCCACGGTCATTTTGGTATAGTCCAGGAGATAGACGGTCTTCTGACTGCTGAAATTCTCCCCTAACTCTTTGACCAGGTTTTCCTTCGTTTCGCGCTTCACCTTCATACTCCTATTTTTCCAGGATCTCCTCGGAGATCTTCAAGGCGGGGCCCATCGTTGAAGAGATGGAAATGCTGCGAACGTATTTCCCTTTCGCGGCCGGGGGTTTGGCATGCATCACGGCCTGGAGAAAGACTCTGATATTCTCGGCCAGCTTTTCTTCGGGAAAGGACATTTTCCCGATCGTGGTGTGGAGAATCGCGGATTTGTCGACCCGGAATTCCACCTTGCCAGCTTTTGTCTCCTGGACGGCCTTCTTGATATCGAAGGTCACCGTGCCGGACTTGGGATTCGGCATGAGCCCTTTGGTCCCGAGGATCCGGCCCAGCTTGCCGACTCCTCTCATCACGTCCGGGGTGGCGATGACGATATCAAAATCCATCCATCCCGAGGCGATTTTTTCGATCAGCTCTTCGCCTCCGGCGTAATCCGCTCCCGATTCTTCGGCCTCTTTGATCTTTTCACCCGAGGCGATGACACAGATCTTCTTGCTCTTTCCCGTCCCATGAGGCAGGACGACAGTCCCCCGGACCATCTGATCGGAATGCTTCGGGTTGACCCCTAAACGCATGGCTAGGTCGACGGACTCGTCAAACTTGGCATAACTCGACTTCTTCAGAAGGCTCACTGCTTCTTCTAGGGTGTACTCTGGCTTGGTGACAAGCTCCTTGGCCTTGACGTATTTCTTCCCTCTTTTACTCACTGATGATCTCCAATCCCATGTTCTTGGCCGTACCTTCGATGATTTTCTTGGCCTTTTCCAGATCGCTGGCATTCAGCTCAGGCAGCTTGAGCCTGGCGATATCCTCGATCTGCTTCTTGGTAACCTTGCCGACTTTTTCTTTGTTCGGGGCTCCCGAACCCTTGGCAATGCCCGCAGCCTTCTTGAGAAGATAGGACGCCGGAGGAGTTTTCAACTCAAAAACAAAACTCTTGTCTTTGTATACCGTGATCAGGACAGGAACGATCGTTCCTTCTTCCATCCGGCTCGTCTTCTCGTTGAACTGGCGGACAAAATCCATGATATTGACACTGTGCTGGCCGAGCGCGGGGCCGACGGGCGGCGCCGGGCTGGCCTGTCCGGCAACGATCTCAAGCTTGATTCTGGCAACGACTTCTTTGGACATGCTCCCCTCCTAAATCTTCTCCACCTGCAGAAACTCCAATTCCACAGGAGTGGATCGACCGAAAATGGTGACCAGGACTTTGAGGGTATTTTTCTCGTGATTGACCTCTTCCACGATCCCGTTGAAATTGAAAAAGGGGCCGTCGATGATCCGGACCGCCTCTCCTTTCTCAAAGGAATGTTTTGGCTTGGGTTTTTCCGAGGTCGTCTCCATGTGTTCAACGATCTGGCCGACCTCTTCCCGATGAAGCGCCGAGGGCTTTTTCCCTGGTCCGACAAAACCTGTCACCTTGGGGGTTTCCCGGACAAGATGCCAGTTCTCATCGCTCATTTCCATCTCGACCAGGATATATCCCGGATAGGACCTTTTGGTGGAGACGACCTTCCTCCCGCCCTTGATCTCGATGACATCCTCGGTGGGGATGATGATCTGCCCAAACTGGTCCTGAAGACTTAACTCGAGCGCTCTTTGTCGAATCGATTCGGCCACGAATTTCTCGAAGCCGGAATACGTATGAACAACATACCAATTCTTTGCCATTTCCATACCTTTTTAGCCAAATAAGGACTTGATCTGCGTAATCACCCAGGAGAAGATAATGTCCATGAAGAAGAGGTAGAACCCAAAGAATAACGTGGCCACGATGACGACGATCGTCGTGCTATAGACCTCATTGCGGGAAGGCCAGGTCACCTTCTTGATTTCTGCACGCACCTCCTTCAGAAAGGGGACGATGCGTTTATACCATCTGACTTTTTCTTCCATGGGCAATCTTTCTCCCTAAGGACGATCCTTGTGTGCTCAAGCCTCCTTGTATCTCCCGGGGGGGCGTGTCTCTTCTATCCCTCAAGCGGAACCAAGGGCAGGTGAGGCAGGACTCGAACCCGCAACCTGCGGTTTTGGAGACCGCTGCTCTAGCCAGTTGAGCTACTCACCTCCCTAACGTTCTTTCCTCTTGTCTCGCCCAGCCGAAGTTGGCCCCTTCCTACTTCACTTCCTTATGGGAAGTGTGTTTGCGGCAAAAGGGGCAATATTTCTTTATTTCAAGCCGTTCCGTCTTTGTTTTCTTGTTCCTGGTGGTCGTGTAGTTTCTGCGCTTGCAAGCGGTGCACTGAAGGGTGATGATTTCTCTCATTCTGTTCTCTTTTGCCCTTTCTCTCCCGGCTTACTCGTTCAAGTGTTCGGCCTTGAATCTCCCTACTCCATGATTTCGGTGACGGTGCCGGCACCGACCGTCCGGCCGCCCTCGCG
>CAZOKP010000067.1:0-15171 GCA_964580435.1 uncultured Eubacteriales bacterium | reverse complement strand
GACTTTACCATGGGATTTGTCGACTGGAACCCCAAGCCTGCGGACAAGAACATGGGGCTGTGGAGAGAGGTCAGGCTGATGAGGACCGGCGCTGTCTCCCTCCACTTTCCTTTTGTCAAGAGCAAAGTGGACCTTGACACCTTAAAGGAGGCGAGGCTCGAAATATCCGCAGACGTCCGGAACAACGGCAAGAAAAAGGTTTCCGGCATGCTGGAGGGCCAGATTGAAACCATCCTCTTCTCCAAACCCGTCGAGCTCGGGCCGGGCGAAACAAAAAAGGTCGTTTTTTCGCCGGCCGACACTCCCCAGCTCGTCGTCAAGAACCCCCGCCTGTGGTGGACGCATGACTTCGGAAACCCGGAACTCTACGACCTCCGGCTCTCGCTCAAGACGGACAAGGCCGTTTCCGACGTCAAAAACGTCAGGTTCGGCATCCGCGAAGTCTCGGATTATTTCAATGAGGAAGGCTACAGGGGCTACAAGCTGAACGGGAAAAAGATCCTGATCCGCGGCGGCGGCTGGGTGGATGACTTGCTCCTCGACAACCACTACAGGAAGGTCGAAACAGAGGTCAAATACGCCAGGCATATGAATCTCAATACGCTGCGCCTGGAGGGTTTCTGGGGGACGAGCGAAGACCTGTACAATCTCTGCGATGAAAACGGGATTTTCCTGATGGCCGGATGGAGTTGCCAATGGGAATGGGAGGATTATTTGGGGAAACCGGTCGACCCTAGTTTTGGCGGCATCAACTCGCCGGAAGATATCAGCCTGGCCGCTCAATGCTGGAATGATCAGGTCAAGTGGCTGCGCAATCACCCCAGCATTTTTGTCTGGCTCGAGGGAAGCGACCTCCTGCCTCGGCCGGAGCTGGAAAAGGAGTATATCAAGATTCTTGCCGCCGAAGACCCGACCCGGCCGAGCCTGATTTCGGCCGGGGGAAAGACCAGCGCCTTGACGGGAAAGTCCGGCGTCAAGATGAACGGCCCTTATGAATATGTCACTCCGAACTATTGGTACGTGGACACGAAAAACGGAGGCGCCTTCGGGTTCAACACGGAGACGGGTCCGGGCCCTCAGGTGCCGCCTCTCGAAAGCGTCAAAAAGATGATCCCGGCCGAGAACCTCTGGCCGATCAATGACGTCTGGTATTACCACTGCGCCAGAAACGAGTTTAGTCAGCTGGACCGATACAACGAAGCCATGAACAAGCGCCTTGGCGCTCCGCAGAGCGTTGAAGAATACTGCCTCAAAGCCCAGTTCCTGAACTATGAAGGCATGCGGGCCATGTTCGAGGCGTTTGGGGCCTACAAGTTCAGCGCCACAGGAATCATCCAGTGGATGTATAACGCGGCCTGGCCCAAGCTCTGGTGGCAGTTGTATGACTATTATCTCATGCCGAACGGCGCCTTTTACGGGGCCAAGAAAGCTTGCGAGCCCGCCCATATCCTCTACAATTATGGAACGAGAGAGATCTTCCTCGTGAACAATACCCTCAAGGACCTGGACGATTTAAGGGCCGCGATCAAAGTATATAATTTCGATTTAACCGATAAGTTTACTAAAGAACTGACCGTGTCCCTTGCTCCCAACGACACCCAGAGCATCTTCACTCTGCCTGCTCTCGAAGGATTGAGCACGACCTATTTTGTAGACCTCAGGCTTTCCGATAAGAGCAGCGCTCCGGTCAGCAGCAATTTCTATTGCCTCTCGACGAAGCCCGATGTCCTTGACGAAGCTAAAACAGAATGGTACGTGACCCCGGCCAAAAGCTACGCCGATCTCACCGAGCTCGACACCCTTCCCCCGGTCCGGCTCAAAGTCAGTCATCGCTTCTTGAAAGAAGGGGGCAAGGACGTCGTCACGGTCGAGCTGGAAAACCCGACCGCCCATCTGGCCTTCATGGTCGACGTCAGAATCCTCAAGGATAAAAGCGGCGAATCCGTGCTGCCGGTCTTCTGGGAGGACAATTATTTCTCGCTTTTGCCGGGCGAAAAAAGGACCCTTCGCGGGACGTTCGCCGCCGAGGATTTGGGAGGGGAGAAGCCCGTCCTCAAGATTGCCGGCTGGAATATTAAGTAGGACGGATTCCGTGAAACGCAACTATTTCATCGTTGGCCTGATTCTTCTGATCTTTTTTGTTATCTCTTTCTTGACCAACATCATCGGCCCTCTTGTCCCGGATATTATCCGCAGTTTCAACCTTAGCCTCACCCTCGTTGCCCTTCTGCCTTTTGCCTTTTTCATCGCCTACGGAGTCATGTCGATCCCGAGCGGGATGCTTGTGGAGAGGCTGAAGGAAAAGCCGGTCATGGTCGCGGCGTTCTGCGTGGCTTTTTTGGGCGCGCTCCTATTCTCCCTTGTGCCCGTCTATCGGGTGGCTATCCTCTCGCTCTTCTTGATCGGGGTCGGGATGGCCGCGCTCCAGGTGGCGATCAACCCCCTGCTTCGGGTGGCCGGGGGAGAAGAGCACTTCGCCTTCAACTCGGTCATGGCCCAGACCGTCTTCGGGGGCGCCTCGTTCTTGAGCCCTTATGTTTACACTTATTTCGTGACCAACCTTAAGGATATGAGCGGCCCGAAAAATTTCTTGATCAAGCTCATGGCCGGCCTCGTCCCGGCCGAACTTCCCTGGATTTCAGTCTATTGGGTGTTTGCCGCAGTGACCCTGGTCATGGTCTTCGTGATTCTTTTTGCCCGGTTCCCGGTCGTCATCAGGAAGGAAGACGAAAAGGCCGGGGCCTGGGCGACGCATAAGATGCTCTTCAAGAAAAAGACCGTTATCCTCTATTTCTTCGGTATCATGGCCTATGTCGGCACGGAACAGGGGGTGGCCAACTGGATCTCCCAATTCCTGTATGTTTATCATAAGCTCGACCCCCAGAGCGTGGGTGCAAGGACGGTGTCCTGGTTCTGGGGGATGATGACCATCGGCTGCCTCTTGGGGCTGGTGCTACTCAAGCTCCTCGACAGCCGTAAGGTCTTGATTGTATTCGCTTTAGCAGCCATTCTGTTCCTGTCCCTGGGATTCTTCGGGCCCGCCCATATCGCCAGGATCGCGTTTCCCCTGGTCGGATTCGCGGCCTCGGTGATGTGGTCGATCATTTTCTCGCTGGCCCTAAATTCGGTCGAAAGCCACCACGGGTCTTTCTCCGGGATTTTGTGCACCGGTATCATCGGGGGCGCCCTCGTGCCTCTCATCATCGGCCGGCTGGGAGACAGCTTCGGGCTGAGAACAGGGATGTTCTTCCTGTATCTCACCCTCGGCTACATTTTGAGCATCGGGTTCTGGGCCAGGCCGCTGATCACCAACGAAACCATCTTCTCCAGGAAGAAAAAGCTGGCTGCGGCGAGCTGAACAAAAGGGCAAAATCCGATGTCTATCCTGGGAGTCGACTTAGGAGGGACGAATGTCCGGGCCGGCATCGTCAAGGACAACCGGCTCGTTAAAGTCGCTGCTTCAGCCATAAACGGCCAGGGCTCTCAAAAGGAGGTCGTGGAGCAGGTCTTCGGCGTCATCGATCCCCTGGTCCACAGGGGGCTCAAGGGAATCGGGGTGGGCGTTCCGAGCGTCGTCGACCTCAAAAGAGGGATCATCTACGATGTGGTCAACATTCCCTCCTGGAAAAAAGTGCCCCTCAAGGATTTCCTGGAAAAACGGTACCGCCTTCCGGTTTATATCAATAATGATGCGAATTGTTTCGCCGTAGGCGAGAAATATTTCGGCCAGGCCAGAAATTACGACAATGCCGTCGGCTTGATCGTCGGGACGGGACTGGGAGCCGGTGTCATCACCAACGGAAAGCTTTACAGCGGGGCCAACTGCGGGGCGGGGGAGTTCGGCATGATCTCCTATCTCGACCATAATCATGAGTATTATGCCAGCGGCCAGTTCTTCAAGAATGTTTACAAGACCTCGGGAAGGGAGCTTTCTGAGCGGGCCAAAAAAGGGGACGCGGAGGCGCTCCGCATCTTCGGCGAATTCGGCCGCCATCTCGGAGAGGCGATAAAGACGATTCTCTACGCCGTCGACCCGGATATCATCGTCCTGGGCGGTTCGGTCAGCCAATCCTACAGGTATTTCAGGCAGGCCATGTGGGAGTCCATCGGGACTTTTATCTACACGCTCGTGCTCAAGAATATCAAGGTCGGAGTTACCCGGGTCCGGAACATCGCCATTCTGGGCGCCGCGGCTCTTTATTATGATGCGATCAGGAAATAAAAACGTGCCAAAAAACGGAGGGCAAATGAGGTCTAAAATCATTTTTTCGCTTTTTTTCTTTTTGTCTCTCGCGACATTCGGTTTTGTCCAGGAACAAGCAGAAAGGCCGTTGCCGCCTGTTCTTGAGAGCCCAGGCAAGGTCGTGTTCGCCGGCGTCAGGTCGTCCAATTATGGCATCAAGCCTTTCCCCGCGCCCCCAGGATGGGAGATGGCCATAAATGCTATGACCGGCTTTTTCGAAGGCTCGAAGCCCTGCGCCGTCTGGATCGTCGGCGAGCTCAGCCGTCCCAAGGATTGTCACCTTTTTTTCCCGGGCGACGGCAAGGAGTATCCTCAGATCCAGTTTGACCCCGTCGACAAGCACGAGGCTTTTCTCAGCGCTTTTGACAAGGCAGGGATACGGGTCTTCTTGCAGGTGGAGCCGGCCAACGCCGACATGAACACATTGATCGATCTCGTGCTCAGCAGGTACAAACACCACCCTTGTGTCATCGGTTTCGGCGTGGACGTCGAGTGGCACCGGGAAGCGGATAATCCGCAATGGGGGGTCAAGGTCGATGACGTCATGGCCCAACAATGGGAAGAGAAAGTGAAGTCATACAACCCGAAATATCGGCTGTTCCTGAAGCATTGGGACAACCGCTGGATGCCGCCCAAATACCGTGGGGAGATTGTCTTTGTGGACGACAGCCAGGAGCTCAAGGACCTCGATGCTATGGTGACGGAATTCGTCAACGACTGGGCCAACGTTTTTTATCCGAATCTGGTTTTCTTCCAGGTCGGCTATCGCACAGACAGGGCCTGGTGGAGCAAGCTGAATAATCCTCCCAAGACGATCGGGGACGCCCTCCGGACAAGAATAAAACAAGACCTCGGAATCATCTGGGTGGATTTCACTCTCAGGGAAACCCTGCCGACAGGGGAAGAAAAGAAGCCGTGATGAAAAAAAAGAAAATAGCCCGGTGGATAGCCCTCGGATTCTTGGCGCTGGTCTTGTTGAGTGCCTTCCCGGGGAAGGCTGTTCAAGGGGCGACGAAGGACCTCCTCATCGGAGTCAAGATCTATGACTACAAAGGCGATTTGAAAACCCTGTTCGCCGAGTGGAAGAGCCTCGGCATCAACACGGTTTTTGCGAGTCCTGTGCTCGAATCCAACGAGGAATTCAGGAACTTAGCGAAAAAAAACGGCGTGGCCACGTTCATCATCGTCCCCATCTTCTTCAATGCCGAGGAATTGGACAAGCGGCCCGACCTCTATGCCATCACAGCTCAAGGCGAAAGGGCCAGCGAGGACTGGGTGAAGTTCGTCTGCCCGACGCGCCAGGACTACCGCAGCAAAATGATCGAATACGTAAAGGACCTTGTGCGCGACTTCGACCCTGACGGAATCAGCCTGGATTTCATGCGCTATTTTGTCTACTGGGAAAAAGTCTATCCTAACCGGACTCTCAAGTCCCTGCCTCAGACATGTTTTGATGCGAGCTGCCTGGGGGCATTCGAGAAAGCGACCGGCCTGAAGATCCCTGCGGACCTCTCCGAAACCAGCCGAAAAGCGCAGTGGATTATTGCCAACCACCTCGAGGAATGGACGAAATTCAAAGGCGATGTGATTGCGGGCATGATTAAAGAGCTGGCTGAAGGGGCCAGAAAGGTCAAGCCGAACGTCAAAATCAATGTCCATACTGTCCCGTGGAGGAGGGAGGATTTCGGCGGAGCGATGAGAATCATCGCCGCCCAGGACCTGGCCCGGATCGCTCCCCTGGCCGATTATCTCTCGCCCATGTGTTATCACCACATGCTCCTGAGGGGCCCCGCCTGGGTTCATTCCGTCGTTGCTGACGTTTACGATTGGACCCAAGGGCAAGTTCTGCCCAGCATCCAAGTCGAAGAGGCTTATATCGAGGCGAAACTTGCAGCCTCCGAATTCAAAGCCGCCCTGACCGAGGCTTTGAAGCCGCCCTCTAGGGGAGTCGTCTTCTGGAACTGGGACACCCTGGAAAAATCTCCGGAAAAGAAGGACGCCGTCAAAGCCGCTTTAAAATAGAGGGGTTGACTTATTTTTTATTGTTATTTTTTTTCGTTTTGTTATCATATACCACTTGGCCTTCAAGGCAGATTTGTTGTTCGCGTGTCGCAGACTGAACGAAGGATGAGAGCATGAAAAAATCGCTGGGTGCTTTTGGCGCGAAGAGCACGATGTTGTCGAAGCTTTTCCGGACGAAACCCCTCGACGAGTGCATCGAAGACGCCGAGAAGCCCGAATACCAGTTGAAACGGGTCCTGGGACCGTTCCAATTGATCCTTTTCGGCATCGGCGCCATCATTGGGGCCGGCATTTTCGCCACCATCGGCACAGCTTCTGCCGGGGATATCTTCCGGCCGGGCGCAGGTCCCGCCCTGATGGTGTCATTCGTCATCACCGCCATTGTCTGCAGTTTCACCGCCCTCTGTTATGCCGAGTTCACCTCCATTGTTCCCATCTCCGGGTCCGCCTACACCTATTCCTACGCCACTCTGGGCGAAATCGTAGCTTGGATCATCGGCTGGGACCTGATCATCGAATACGCCGTAGGCAACATAGCCGTGGCTATCTCTTGGGCCAACTACTTCAAGACCTTTCTCAAGGGATTCGGCATTTTCGTCCCTGACTGGCTGTCCATGGACTACCGCACAGCGGCCAAGATCGTCGATGCCAATGGCGTCAAGATCGTGTTTCGTGACGCCCCGCACATTTTCGGCGTGCCCCTTATCTTCAACCTGCTGGCGGTGGGCATCGTCACCGTCATCACCATCGTTCTTGTCTGGGGCATCCGGGAGAGCGCCCGGTTCAACGCCATCATGGTGGGCATAAAGATTATCGTCCTGACCTTTTTCATCATCATCGGGTTTTTCTGGGTCAAGCCCGCCAACTGGACGCCTTTTGCACCCAACGGCTGGGCGGGTATCAGCGCCGGGGCAGCCATCGTCTTTTTTGCCTACATCGGGTTTGACGCCGTATCCACCGTGGCCGAGGAAACAAAGAATCCGAAGCGTGACCTGCCCATCGGCATCATCGGGTCGCTCATCATCTGCACCATTTTTTACATCGTCGTCTCGGCGGTCTTCACTGGCCTCATCTCCTACCCTGACCTCAAGATGAAATTGGCCACCGAGCAGGCTGAGCCCCTCACCATGGCCCTGCAGCATGCCGCCCCGAACCTCGGCTGGGCGGTGGGCATTGTGGCCTTTGGTTCCGTCATCGCCCACACTGCCGTGCTTCTCATCTTTCAGCTGGGCCAGCCGCGAATATTCTTCAGCATGGCGCGTGATGGACTTCTTCCCAAGACTTTCAGCAAAGTGCATAAGCGCTTCCGGACGCCCCATGTGGCCACCATCCTGACGGGCGTTTTTGTGGCGTCTTTCGCGGCGGTAGCCAGTATCGACGAGATGGTGGACCTTACCAACATCGGCACGCTGTTCGCCTTCCTCCTGGTCTGCGCCGGGATCATCGTCCTGCGAAAAAAGGACCCCGATCGTCCGCGGCCTTTCCGCGTTCCCAGCGGATGGCTGTGGAGCGGCATCCTTTTTGCCGCCATGGCCGTGGCCCTGTTTTTTGTCCCCGGCACGCTGACCACAAAAATCATCGTCTTGGCTTTGGCCGCCGTTCTCTTTTCCTTCTTTCGCAACTATCTCTTTCCCACGCTGGGCATCATATCATGCCTCTACTTGATCTATTACCTCCCGCCCACGTCCTGGCTGAGGTTTGCTGCCTGGCTCAACTTCGGGTTCCTGATCTATGTCGGCTACGGCGCTATTCACAGCCGCATGATGGGCCATGATATGCAGAAGCGGGGCGCCAGTCATCTCGCCTACACCGCCCGACTCGGCGCGGGGCTCCTGCTCATCGGCGACGCGATGCTCTTTTTAATGCGGGGGTTTGACGTTTTCCGTATGACTCACAGGAGCATCACTGGTCTCTCCGGATGGGACCTGTTTACGACCGCCCTTCACCAGACGTTTCTTGCGAGCTCCTGGGTGGAAAAATCCTGGTTCCTCATCATCCCCCTCGTTCTCAATACCTTTATCCTCTGTCCGCTCATCATCCGACGTTCCTCCCAGGCTAACAAGCTCCTGGAAACGGACAAGCGTTCGCGCGCCAGCTCCATGATCGCCACGGTTGTCGCCATTCTGAGCATCATTTATCTGGTCATCGTGTTCTTCTGAGAGATATTCGCCAAGGTGATAGGGTAGGTCTGCCCAAGGCGGCCTGACTGTGGGTCGAAGGAAGCGTCCGCTGCTTTCGTGGCCACGAGTGCGACTGGAAAAAAATGATTGATTATCATTTTCTCTTTGGATATATTCTGGCGTATGGAAAGCACAGGCCCCACATCGAATCACCTAGATAAAAAATATGCCGGCCTTCCCCGGGTCCTAGGATTTTGGGACATCCTCGCGATTGTTATCGGAGGGGTCATCGGCTCCGGAATTTTCCTCTCCCCCTCGGAGATCGCCCAGGTTGTCCCCTCGCCGGTCCTCATGATCGGGGTCTGGGTCGTCGGCGGCTTATTCAGCCTCTTCGGGGCCGTATCTTTCGCCGAGCTCGGCGCGGCCATGCCCGAAGCGGGCGGGATCTATATCTACCTGAAAGAGGCCTACGGCCCGCTGCTCTCGTTCCTTTTCGGCTGGACGCTCTTCCTGGTTATCGATTCCGGGTCGATCGCCACCCTGGCCGTTGCCTTCTCTTACAATATGCTGCCGCGGTTCGCCGAAATGACGCCGCTCGTGAAGAAACTCGTGGCCGGGGGGTTTGTCGCCTTCCTGGGCATGGTCAACTACATCGGCGTGCGCTGGGGCGCCCGGCTTCAGAACCTGCTGACCGTCATCAAGACGGGAGCCATCGGAATCGTCGTCGTGGCGGTCTTCTTTTTCACCAAGGGGCACGGCAACGTCCACAACTTTGTCGAGCCCAAGCCCGGTCCCTTAAACCTCGGCCTGCTCAGCGCCTTCGGTGTCGGATTGGTAGCGTCCCTCTGGGCCTACAAGGGCTGGGAGGCCGCAACCTACAGTGCCGGCGAGACAAAAAACCCCCAGCGGAACCTGCCGCTCGGCATCCTTGTCGGCACTGTCGCGGTCATTGTCCTTTATATCCTGGCGAACTTAGCATATCTATACGTCTTGCCGGTCGATAAGATCGCTTCCTCTGAAGGCCGCGTTGCCCTCGACGCCATGGACATCGTGACCGGGCCGTTCGGGGCCTCGCTCATCGCCTTCCTGATCCTGTTCTCGATCCTGGGCGCGGCCAACCAGAACATGTTAACCTCGCCCCGCGTTTATTTCGCCATGGCCCGCGACGGCTTGTTCTTCAAGAAGATTGCCGAGATCCATCTCAAGTTCCTCACGCCTCACGTCTCGATCGTCGCCATCACTCTCTGGAGCATTCTCCTGACCCTGACAGGGACCTTCAAGCAGCTATTCACTTATGTCATCTTCGGCGAGTGGATCTTCTTCGGCCTGACAGTGGCCTCGGTCATCGTCCTGAGGAAAAAGAGGCCCGACCTCGCGCGGCCCTATAAGACCTGGGGCTATCCTGTCACGCCAATCATCTTCGTGCTGGCCGCCCTTTATGTCGCCGTAAGCTCGCTCTTCAGTGCTTTCTGGAACGCGATCGGCGGGCTGGGAATCATTTGCCTCGGCATCCCCGCTTATCTTTATTGGAAAGGTAAACAAGAGAAAAACAGCCCACAAACCTGACAAAGGATTCCGGTAATGAAACTTCGATTGTTGCCCAGGGAAGAAAAATTTTATGAGCTTTTCAAGCTGGACGCGGAAAATGTCAAGAAAGGCGTCGAGGCCCTTAAGGACCTAGTCGATCATTACGAAGACATCGACCAAAAATTCCAGAAGATCAAATCGATTGAGCACCAAGGGGACGAAATCACTCACGAGATCATCACCAAATTGAGAGGAACGTTCATTACACCCTTGGAGCGGGAAGATATCCATGAGCTGGCCAGCGGGCTGGACGATGTCCTGGATTGCATCGAGGGGGTGGCCAGCCGTCTGTATTTTTTCAAGATCGCTCGGCCGACAATGGAGATCAAGGAACTTGTGGGCATCATCAATGCGGCCGTCGAGCAGATCTATGAGGCCGTTCTCCACCTGGGAAAACTGGGGCATATGCATTCCTTCTGCCGGGAGGTCAACAGCCTCGAGTACAAGGCCGACCTTATCGGCCAGAAAGCGATCGCCGACCTCTTTGAAGATACAAAAAAGGTTGAGGAGCTCAAGGATTTGATCAAGCTCAAGGAGATCTACGGCCGCCTTGAAACAGCGGCAGACCGCTGCGAAGACGTAGCCAATGTGCTCGAAGGCATCATGGTCAAGTCCTCCTGATTTTTATGCCGAGCCTGAGTTTTGTTTTCGTCGTCTTCATCATCTTCGTCGCCCTGGCCTTTGATTTTACTAATGGCCTACACGATGCGGCCAATTCCATCGCCACGATCGTCTCGACCCGCGTCCTCAGCCCCCGGCAGGCCGTTATCTGGGCGGCTTTCTTCAATTTTGTCGCCTTCCTTATTTTCGGCACGGCGGTGGCGGCGACGATCGGCAAGGGCATGATTGATATCACTGCGGTCACGCCCACAGTCATCTTTGCCGGACTTATCGGGGCCATCGGCTGGAATCTGTTAACCTGGTATCTTGGTCTCCCGACGAGCTCTTCACACGCCCTCATCGGCGGCTATGCCGGTGCTGCGATCGTCAAGGCCGGATTCGGAGTCATCATTCCTCACGGCTGGGGGAAAACGCTTATCTTTATTGTCCTCGCTCCTTTGATCGGCCTCGTTCTAGGTTATATTTTTATTATCATCACAACCTGGGTCGTCTATAAAAAAAATCCTGCTTCGATCGATCATTGGGCGCGGCGCCTGCAACTCGTCTCTGCCGGTCTTTACAGTCTGGGTCACGGCGCCAACGACGCTCAAAAAACGATGGGGATCATCTCCAGCCTCATTTTTTCAGCCGGCTGGATCAGAACGTTCCATATTCCCTTATGGGTGGTCTTGAGTGCCCATGCGGCCATTGCCATGGGAACACTCTCCGGGGGATGGAGAATCGTCAAGACCATGGGCCAGAAAATCACCAAGTTGAGGCCGATTGACGGGTTTTGCGCCGAAACCGCCAGCGCCGCGAGTATCTTCCTGGCGACCCATTTTGGCGTTCCGGTCAGCACCACCCATGTCATTACAGGAGCCATTTCCGGGGTCGGGGCATCCAGGCGGCTTTCGGCCGTTCGTTGGGGCGTCACCCTGCGGATCGTCTGGGCCTGGATCTTTACAATTCCCGGAGCAGCGGCCATCGCGGCTTCGTCCTATTTTGTCATCAGCCTTGCTACCCGGATTTTTTGACCAGAAGATATAATCCTGAGGAGGGTCTTCATGGCCAAGTTTGAAGGAGTGAAATGGGCGCCTCGGCAGATGGGTTACAGGCTGGCGGAAAAGCAGTTCGTCCTCCAGGAAGCTGACGCCAAAGTTTACGCCGTTTCACGGTCTCTTCATTACGGGTTGTTCCTCGCCTTCGAGGGCATCCGGTTTTTCTCAAAAAGGAATCCCCGGGGGGAGCTTGAAGTTGTTTTTCTCAACTGGCACAGCAACCTTGAGCGGTTCCAGAAAGGCATCGCCTTCAATTTGAGCGCTGACCAGCAGGAGCTTGTCCCGACCGTGGAAGAGCTGGAGAATGTCTTTATCCATCTTTATCTCAGAGACGCGTCCATGCGGGGATTTCTGGGAGAGATGGCGGAGCAGGGGAGCCAGGGGTATCTCCGGCCGTTCACCGTGGATGAAGAACAATCGATCGGGGTGACTTTTCCCGCTCAGCCGTCGGTCCGGGCCATGGCCTGCCGCTATGACCGCTATCTCGGCGAGCCTTTCTGCGGCGTCGTTGTCCCTCATTTGGTCCGTGTCATTGGGATCAACAAGACGGGCTGCCTCAAACTGGGCGTCAATTACCTGATGAGCGTGAAAGCGGTTGACGAGGCTTCTAAGATCTGCCCGGAGGCTGCATCCGCTCTCTTCCTGGACGATAACCCCCAGGCTCGAATAGAGGACCGGCAGATCACCGAATGGGACTCGTCCTGCTGTCTCTTCGGCCTGCGCGACGGCACGGTCATCAAGATTCCCGAGAGCCCGCTCATCCTTCCTTCAGTGACCATTCAGGGTATTGTGGCCATCCTGAAAGACATGGGGGTGCCTGTCGAGGAACGGCCTTTCACTTACGGGGAGCTCGTCGGAAGGGTGAAAAAGAAAGAGCTTGTCGTCGCCTGCAGCGTGGGAACGGCTGGAATCCTGAACAGGTGCCACAAATTTGTCCTGGTAGATGACAAAGGAAAGGTCATCGCCACGCACTCTCCCGATAAGCATCATCCTCTTTACCAGGGGGTCGGAGAAGCCAGAGAATATTACTGGGATATCTATAAAGAGAAAGTGAAAATCCCGGCCGGGCTGAGATTGTTCAAGTACGTCCTCTAAAAATCGTCCTGAGAAATGTCGCAAGATTGATATATATAGGGAGCCCTAATTTTTTGGGAATTATGCAGGTCAAATTTGTCGCGGAGAGGTTCCTGGTCCATATCGACGGGGAAAAGTTTGATACAACGGGCGAATTCAAGGATGTCGCCAATCGCCTGGACCTGAAAAAACTGGCCTCCTTGAAATAAGAGAAGACAGCGGGAGCCTTGCCATCAGCCCTTTGTCTTTTGAATGATCGCACCCGTCTTGCGGTCGCGGAGGATCTGCTTGATCCTTCCGTCGGGCATCCGTTCTTCCTTAACCAAGGCATATTTCTCCCCGGTGGGCCGCTTTGCTGCAGCCGGCTTTTTCTTTCTTGCGGAGACTGCCCATCTCCCGAGCTTGACCGGCTCCCAGCGCTTTGTCTTGGCTGATTTGTAGCAGGCGTCGATTATGGCATTGACAATGTAGCCGTCCAAAAAAGTCTCCATCGGCTCCCGGCCTTCATCCAAGGCATCGAACATGTCCCTGAACATGTGGACATACCCAAGCTCATGCACTTCATCTCCGACGGGAAACAGCCAACCTTTTTCACTTTCTGCTTTTTCCGCAACGTAGCCTCCGCGGCCCGTCGCCGTGAACATCTCATAGCCGGTTCTCAAGAAGTGGTTGAGCCAAATGGTCCCCTCTGTGCCGGCGACCTCGTCGCGCAAATCCATGCCGCCGCGGAAGGTCCAGCTCACCTCAAATTGGCCGATGGCCCGGTTCTCGAAGCGGATGAGGCCGATACCCGAATCTTCAGCCGCGATCGGATGGACAAGGGTATCGGCCGTGCACATAACCTCGACGGGCTTGATATCCTTGCCGATAAAGTTCCGGATGATCTCGATGCAATGGCAGCCCATGTCCATGATGGCGCCGCCCCCGGCGACTTTCTTGTCCCAGAACCAAGCGGAGTGCGGGCCGGAATGCGTTTCGCGGGAACGGACCCAGAGGACTTTCCCCACCGCCCCTTTTCTGACAGAGGCAAGGGATTTGAGCGTTTTGGGCGTGTAGACCAGGTCTTCGAGATAGCCCGCGAAAACGCCGGCCTTTTCCACGGCCTCGAGCATCTCCAGGGCTTCGGCCGCGTTGCGCGCCAGCGGCTTGGTGCAGAGCACGGCTTTCCCGGCCGCGGCGGCGAGCCGGACGGCCTTCTTATGGAGGTTGTTGGGGAGGCCGACGATAACCAGGTCGGTGTCAGGATCCTCGATGGCTCTTTTCATATCGCTCGTCCACCCGGGAATTCTCCACTTTCGGGCGAAGGCTTCGGCTTCTTCTTCGGTTAGTGCGCAGACCGTCTGGATGCGGTCACGGCCCCGCTGTCCCTGGATCGTCAGGGCATAAAATGTGCCGATGAGTCCTGCGCCGAGCATGGTGATATTGTGAGACTTTTTCATGATTCCTCCCCAAAAGGAGAGATTGTCGCCGCTTCTCGGGCGCGATGACGCTCGGGTGCTTTCCTGCCTTATTGCTGAGGCGCCTTGTTCTTGGCTTGCCGCCTCAGCCTTTTTTCTTCCTGCTTCTTCTGGCGAAAAAGCTCCTTCTGTCTTTTCGCGCTCTTAAAAGCCCTGTTGTTCTTGCCCAAAGCTTCTCCTTCTCATTTTGTGCGGCTATCATATCACAAACCGGGTCAAACCTAAAGGCTCGACGTCCGGCATTTTAATATTTTATTTCGGTCTCGACCGTGAAAAATTTATAATTTTTATAGCGGATGGAAATTTCGGCATTGACGAATTTTTGCTTGTCTTTTTTGATGTGGGCATTCTCCGTATAATTCCGGCTGGGAAATCGAAGCCCGTTCTTTTCGAACCCGTATTCAGAAAAAGCGGTGATCTGTGGCTCGGCATCGTGGACCTTCGCCCATTCTTCAACACTCTGGAAGTTCCCGAGCGACTTTTGGTCCCAGACGATCTTCAGGACGCTGCCGTCATCCTCTTTAACCCAGATCTTTCCGTAACAATGAGGCTCGTTGAGTGCGGGCCCTGGTGTCGCCTCGATCACCACCGCCCTTTCTTTGTTGATTGTGTCTTCTCCGATGAGCCTATAATCAAGATAGGCTTGCCAGGATTTGCTCAAAAGCCCGACTGGCCCGAAAAGGACGTTCTTATATTGGAACATGACCGTATTCAAAGAGGAGTCCTGAATGTTTGTTTTCTTCCCATTGACCGCGATGAGGTTTCTTTTCTCCTTGGTCTCCATATCCTTACGGATGAATTGATAGTCGTAAAGATAGACATCCTTCTGCGGGGTATCATAGCGTGACACCTCCATGCGGTTGAATTGATAGTCGTAAACGTAGGCATCGGTGTTCGAGGCATAATAGCGTGACGCCTCTGTTACTTCTTCAAGGCAGACAAAATCAAGCGCAGCGTTTTCCAGCCGTCGGCAATAATCTTCTGACTTTTTTAATATCGCGGCCAGCCTC
>CAZOKP010000066.1:0-15316 GCA_964580435.1 uncultured Eubacteriales bacterium | reverse complement strand
CTATTGATCAGCTTGCTCATAGCTCAGGTCCTCTCTATTGTCTTGAAAAATAACGTCGATCAAAAGTATTTCTGAAGCGCCCACGGTTCTGACCGGAGGCCCCCACAGCTGAACGCCGCTGGTCACGAAGAAGTGCGTCTGACGCTTTTTCAGATACCCCCAGCTCAGCTCATAAATATGGTTGGTAATAAAATTGAGTGGAAACAGTTGCCCGTGGTGCGTATGACCCGAAAGCTGGATATCCACAAAACTGTTGCTGACCCTTTCGAGGTCCGTCGGACGATGGTCCATTAAGATGACAGGCAAATCGTTCGGCGTATCCTGCAAAAGCTCAGCAATGGATTTCCTGCGTCCGGAATGGTTGTCGTTGCGTCCGACCAGGTAAAAAGCCCCGTCTATTTTTTCAACAGCGTCCTGCAAAAGTTTGATTCCCGATTGATCAAAGAAATCGCGCTTGTTTTCTCCATGCATTTCGTGATTTCCCGGAGCGGCATAGACTCCGTATCTCGATTTGATCTGCCGAAACTGCGTTTCATATAGGTCCGTTTTCTCATCCCGGCGGTCGCCCTCCAGAGCATCTCCTCCGATCAAGACGACGTCCGGGCGCAGAGCATTGATTTTTGCGACAAATCTTTCCAAAAAATGCCTGTCCGTCTGCTCCCCGAGGTGAAAATCCGCGGCAAAGGCGATTTTCAATTGCCTGATCTCCGATGATTTCCGGTTAACCTCGATTGAATATTCCTTGACCCGAAGATAATGATAGTTCAGGACGCCAAGAATGACGACGACGACCGGCACAGCCAAATATGTATAGACCCGAATGGCCCGGAACCCCGGACTTCGGACTGTTTCCTTGGGGAGGATTTTGAGAAGCCGGAGGGACCCGATGATCAGGTCTGACAGGATGACCGTGAGAACAAGATACAGCAACAACGGCAAAGAATAATAGCCGGCGATCAGGGGATACTTTGCCCAGCCTCCGGCCGCCCTGTGCGACAGGGTTTCCGCAAGGGGAAAACCCAGCCCAAGAAAAACAAAAAAAACCGTAAACACGTTTTTAAAAAGTCTGCTGGCGATCAGTTTCCGGACCCGGAAACAGACATAGACGGCGAGCGGCGACAAAAAGATCAGTTCATTGAGCAGAAACATGCCAGCATAGCCTCAAACAAATTCCTGGGTATTATACACGTTGAGACAGGTTTATTGGAATAGGTCTGGCGTTGACCAAAATTGCCGATGGAAATTTTTGTTATCCATAGATGAGGTGTTTTCAAAAGGCTAGCGATAGTTAGGGCATCACCTCGTGGGTGGCGCGGCTGGGGGGCCCCCCGACGCCCGGAACGTTTGATGCCTCCGGAATTTCTGTCTGCGTAATTAACAGAATGGGCCGCGAGGATGTCGGGGGGTGAGCCGCGACAGGACCCGTTGACGAGTCCTATCGGCAATTTTAGGCCGTTTTTGATATTTGAGCGGTTGACAAAATTTCCGAGGGAGTGCTATGTTTGGCAAATCCGAAAGAAGACAGGAGGGAAGAATGAAAAAAATCGTTGCCTTCGCCCTCGTCGTCGTGTTCGCTGCAGTGGTCGGAGCGCAAGCTCAAAACCAAAAACCCAAGAATGAGCCCGCAAAAAAAAGCCTTCTTACGTCCGAGGCCATTTCCGGACTCGAGCTCCGGAGCATCGGACCGGCTTTGATGTCCGGCCGGATCAGCGACATCGTCATCCACCCCAAGAATAAGAACCTCTGGTACGTGGCTGCCGGCTCCGGCGGAGTCTGGAAGACTGAAGACGCCGGCACCACCTGGACGCCTATCTTCGACGACCAGGCGTCCTACTCCATCGGATGTGTCACCCTCGATCCTAATAATCCTGAGATTGTCTGGGTGGGAACCGGCGAGAACGTCAGCGGGCGGCATGTCGGGTTCGGCGACGGTATTTATAAGAGCCTGAACGGCGGCAAGACCTGGACGAACATGGGTCTTGCCAAGTCGGAGCACATCGGCCGGATCCTCATCGACCCCCGTAACTCCAACGTCGTCTACGCAGCGGCCGAAGGTCCTCTCTGGTCGCCGGGCGGCGAGCGCGGGCTCTATAAGACCGTCGATGGCGGAAAGACCTGGACTTTGTCTCTCGAGATCAGCAAGGACACGGGGGTCACGAGTGCGGAATTCGACCCGACGAATCCCGATATCATCTACGCAGCCGTCTACCAGCGGCGACGCAGCGTGGCCGCGTTCATGGCCGGCGGCCCCGAATCCGGGATTTACAAAACCGAGGATGCCGGCAAGACCTGGCGGAAGCTTGCAGTCGGAGTTCCCAAGGGCGACCAGGGAAAAATCGGACTGGCTGTCTCGCCCATCGACCCGCGCGTCGTCTATGCCACGATCGAAGCCGGCCGCGACGAGAAGGGCTTTTATCGTTCGGCTGACAAAGGCGAAAGCTGGGAGAAACGCAACTCCTATACGAGCGATGGGACCGGGCCGCATTACTACCAGGAAATCTACGCCGACCCCAATGTCTTCGACCGCGTCTACCAGATGGACGTCTTGATTATGGTCACCGATGACGGAGGCAAGACATTCCGCCGGGTCGGCGAGAAAAATAAGCACGTCGATAACCATGCCCTGGCCCTCCTCCCCGGCGATCCCGATTATCTTCTGGCCGGGTGCGACGGGGGCGTCTACGAAAGCCGTGACCGCGGGAAGACCTGGCGCTTCTTCGAAAATCTCCCCGTGACCCAATTTTATAAAGTGGCCCTGGACAACGCGCTCCCGTTTTACAATGTGCACGGCGGCACTCAGGACAACGGCAGCCAGCTTGGCCCCTCCCGCACGCTGAATATCAATGGAATCCGGAATTCCGACTGGATCGGGACCTACGGAGCTGACGGCTATGCCAGCGCCATCGACCCAACTGACCCGAATATTCTCTACGTGGAATGGCAGGAGGGGAATCTCCTCCGCTATGACAGAAAGAGCCAGGAAGCTGTCTTCATCAGTCCCAAGCCGGAGGCGGACGAGCCGCCTCTGCGTTTCAACTGGGATTCGCCAGTCTTCATCAGTCCCCACTCACATAGCCGCGTCTACTACGCTTCGCAGCACCTCTGGCGGAGCGACAACCGTGGCGACTCGTGGACGAAAATTAGCCCCGACCTCACGCGGGGGACCTTCCGTCTCGAGCAGCAGATCATGGGGAAGACCTGGAGTGTCGATGCTCTGTGGGACCACGGCGCCATGTCGATGTACGGCACAATCACGGCAATCGGCGAATCTCCGCTCCAGGAAGGATTGATCTATGTGGGGACCGACGACGGCCTCATCCAGGTCACGGAAGATGGAGGAAAGACGTGGCGCAAGGTCGATAAAATAACGGGTATACCCGATTATTTCTTCGTCAACAGGATCAGGGCGTCAAAGCACGAGAAGGATACGGTCTTCGCAGCAGTTGATAGCCATAAGGCGGGAGACTACAAGCCCTATCTCCTGATGAGCAACGACCGAGGAAAGACATGGACGAACATCGCCGCTGATCTCCCCCAGCGGGCCATTGTCTGGTCCATCGCCCAGGACAACGTGAAAAAGGACCTCTTATTCGCTGGGACCGAGTTCGGGATTTATACGACTGTGGATGGTGGCAAACACTGGGTGAAGCTCTCGGGCGGAGTGCCGACGATCTCCTTCCGCGACATCGAAATCCAGGACCGGGAGACCGACCTCGTCGGCGCGTCCTTCGGGAGGAGTTTCTTCATTCTCGACGACTATTCGCCCCTGCGGGATGTCAATGACCAAATGCTCGAGAAAGAGACGATGCTGTTCCCCGTCAAGAAAGCTCTGCTGTACATCCAACAAACTCCTCTTCAAGATAAGGGCAAAGCTTCCCTGGGGGATGCTTTTTACCTGGCCCCCAACCCGCCCTTCGGCGCGGTCTTCACCTATTATCTCAAGGAATCGTTGAAGACCGGCGCTGAGGCGCGGCGCGAAGAGGAAAAAAACCTGGATAAGGCCGGAAAGCCCATCCCCTTCCCCGGCTGGGACAAACTGAGAAAGGAGGAAGCGGAGGAAAAGCCGGAGATCGTCCTGACCGTCACGGACGAGGCCGGCCAGATCGTGCGCCGCGTAACTGGGCCTGCGGGCAAAGGGATCCATCGCGTGGCCTGGGACCTGCGTTACCCTGCGGTCGAGCCGATCGAGCCCGAACCCTCGGAAAGGGAAGAATGGCGAGGAAAGCCCGAAGGCCCGCTCGTCGTGCCCGGAACGTTCACAGTGTCACTGGCCAAAAAAGTCGGTGGAACGCTGATTCCGCTTGGATTGTCGCAAACGTTCACGGTAGAATCGCTCAACCTCGCCAGCCTTCCGGAGAAAGACCGCCAGGCCCTGCTCGAATTCCAGAAGAAGGCCGGTGAGCTCCAGCGGGCGATGATGGGCGCGCGGGCGGCAGGCCAGGAAGCGGCCACGAGCCTGCAGACTATGAAAAAGGCTTTAATGGAAACGCCCAAAGCCGACCCGAAGCTGGGAGAGCAGATTAAGGACCTCGAGAACCGCCTCAGAGAGGTGATGCGGCAGATCTATGGCGACCGCATGATCCAACGCAGGTCCGAGCCGACAGTCCCATCGCTCATGGAACGAGTCAGCGTCCAGCTTTCCACCACTTGTCCGATCACGGAGACCGCCAAGCATAACTACGAGATCGCGGCGGATGCTTTTGAGAAATTGCTCGAAGACCTGCGGGTCATAATCGAGCAGGACCTCAGGAAGCTGGGTGATGAACTCGAAGCAGTGGGCGCGCCATGGACTCCGGGTCGCGGCGTTCCGCGCTGGAAGAAGGCATAAGAAACGCGGTTTTTTCTATTTCTTCTTTCCCAAGAACCGTTTCGCAAGCAAGGTCAGAACGAAGAGAGGACCCCAATAGGCCGCCGCACCTGCGGCAAATCCGATGTTGCTACCTCTCAGCGTCCCGATCCCCCAGCCGAATTGGTCCTCATTGACGAGATAAGTCCAGGTCGATGAAGGACCTCGCAATCCGGCGGCGTTAAGGTCAACAGGGCCTTCCCTTTTGACCAAAGATTCGAACGCGCCGATGACCTCTTCCTCCACCTTTGGCTGGATATCAAAGAATACGGCCGTGGCCGACTTGTGAAATTCCTGGAGCGGAGTCTTGCCTCCGAGGCTGACCAGATGGATGCTTTCGCGCGTGTCGGTGACCCAGGCCAGATGGTCTGACCAGGAGCGATCGATACCATAAAGAGTCAGCCGCTTCTCTATTTCGGCCATCTTTTCCGGGCCAAAGCGGGCCAATCCCCGAGTGAAAAGACCCGGCGACCTTTCCAAGAGAAGACCGACCGGCGCCGTGGAGTCAAGAACGTGCTCTCTCCATTCCTGGATGAGCTTTCTCTGTTTTTCGACTAGAGAGGAATATTTCCAGAGAGATTTCCGGATGTCAAAGTTCTGTCCTTCGATGATGCGCTGGGCGTGCATGATTTCCCTATGAATCGGTCCCAGCGGGAGCTCTGCAGGTTGTGGGGAGAGGCGATGGCGCTTAGACAACATCTCCGTAAGGCCATATCGCGCGAAGAGGTCATCCTCCAGGCTGATGAAAAAGCGCGTCGACCCTGGGTCACCCTGACGGCCGGACCGGCCGCGAAGCTGCTGGTCGATCCGGAGGCTTTCATGCCGGTTCGTCCCGATCACATACAATCCGCCGAGCGCCACGACCCTATCGCGCTGCTTCTCGTCTGTTCCTCCCAATTTGATGTCCGTGCCCCGGCCGGCCATATTGGTAGAAATGGTGACGGCCCCCGGCATTCCCGCCTGGGCGATGATCCGTGCTTCGAGCTCATCGTTCCTGGCATTGAGCACTCGGCAAAAAATGCCCGCCTCCTCGAGATTCGCGGCCAGCTCCTCGGATTCCTTGACGCTCGCAGTGCCTACAAGAATTGGCCGTCCTGTTGTGCTCACGTCGCGTATTTCCTGAAGAAGGGCGCGGTGCTTCGTTTCCTTGTGGGTAAAGACGGCGTCCGGATGGTCCAATCGGACACTCGGGTTATTCGGCGGGACCACAACCACTGCCAGTCCATAGAATTCCTTGAGCTCGGCCGCTGCTGGCCGGGCTGTGGCCGTCATCCCGCAGAGCCGGGGATAGAGCCCACAGAAATGCTGGAGAGTTATTGATCCCAGGACGCGTCCTTCGGATCTGCGCGCCAAACCTTCCTTCGCTTCAACTGCGGCCTGGAGCCCGTCCGGCCAATGGCGGTTGTCCACGACCCGGCCGGTGAATTCGTCAATGATCTCGATCCTTGAGCATCGAACGATGTAATCAATGTCCCGGCGGAGCAAGGCATCGGCGTGGAGGGCGCAATAGACGGCTTCGAGCAGGCCCTGGTTCTGGGAATCATAAAGGCTGCTGCAGCAAAGGCCGGCTTCGAGGCGCTCCTGACCTCTGTCTGTGAGGAAGACATTCCGATGCTCAGCGTCTGTCTCATAATCTTTGCCGGGGACCAAGTTTTTAACGACCGTGGCAAGACGGCCCGCGTCCCATGCCCCCCTGTCTTCTAGCCGGGAAATAACCAGAGGAATGCGGGCCTCGTCGATCAGGATAGAGTCCGCTTCATCTACAATGGACATATAAAAAGGCCGATGAACCATGTCCTCCTTGCGGAAGCAGACCTGGTCACGGAGGAAATCGAACCCGGCTTCCTTGGCTGTCGAATAGGTCACATCGCAGCCATAGGCAAAGCGCTTCTCAGACGGGCTCATCCCCTCTTGGATGCAGCCGACCTTGAGGCCCAGGAAGTCAAAAATGGGGCCCATCCAGGCTGCGTCACGGCGGGCCAGGTAATCATTAAACGTCAGGATATGCACGCCCTTTCCGGAAAGAGTATGGAGATAGGCCGGGAAAACGGCAGCCAGGGTTTTCCCCTCTCCGGTGGGGAGCTCCGCGATTTTCCCCTGAGCCATGGCTAGGCCGGCAATCATCTGACAGTCATATGGTTTGAGGCCGATGGAGCGCCGCGACGCCTCCCGAACCAAGGCAAAAGCCTCAACCCAGAGATCATCCGGGGATGCGCCCGAGCTCGGCACGCCCATGAGACGCTTGGACATCGAGCCGAGCTCGCTGTCTGGGACTTGCGCGAGATCGCGGGCTTTGACATCTTCGATGAAAACTCGGTACGAGCTGAGATCGGTCTCGACCGGATTCCCGCTCATTCTATGGAATAAGCTTTTCAGTTTTGAAACTGCTGGAAAAGATTTCGGCGGCCGCGGGGATTTGGGCTGATGCGGGTTTGGCATATGAACCTCCTTTGTCGATCGAAAATGGGGTTCTCTGTAAAGTCAGAGAATCAGACAAACAAAGGAGGGCTTCTCAGATAAGGCGGGCCCGTTAAGCGTGTCAGCGCCGGCCGTTCGGCCGGACGGAGAGCTTTAAAGAAAAAGACGGGAGCAGACAGGACAGAAACCAGAATAAACAAGAGCAGAGGGGGAAAGAGGAGGGCCAGGAAAAAGAGCAGCGGAAAAATGATCCAGAGGTTCCCCCATCGGATTTCCAGAAAATCGAAGCATAATATTTGTTCTTTCATCTCCGCCGAGATTCTATTTTAAAGGGAGAAGACGCATCCAGTCAATGAAAATTTCTTCTCTTTGTGTTAGGCACTCTTTCCAGGTTCGCTGATCAGGCAGCCTATGCCCTTGCCTGCCGGGACATACCCCGCCAACCTGATCCGTTCCCGGTATTTGGCGCACCAATGTTTGATCGCCTGGTGTTCCTGGCTCCTGCCCAGGTCATCCATCACAACATAGCAGCCTGGTTCTATTTTTGATAGGACTGCCGGTAAGGTCAGGTTCCGCCCAACCGTTGAAGGAGGTCCATCAATAAGAAGAAAATCGATGGACCTGATATCAACCAGAGACAGGTCATAAATCATACCCTGATCTCCATTGATGACACGCTCAATCAATGGGCAGATGTGCACACGACTATATCGCCTTAATCCAAAATCCTCCATGATCGTTTGAGTAGCCGAAGCCCATTTCTCATCATGCTCAATAGAGATAACGAATGGTCGTTTGGCCTGTGTTTTTTCCATATATTCAGCATATTTCCCCAAAGCTACAGTTGACCACCCCGAACCAAATTCGAAGATATTCATGGGCTGCTTCTCCAGGAGCAAATCCCAGATGGCCAGCATGACTTCTCCATGCAGGATCCACCGTGTCATAGAGCGAGGATCGACATTCCACAAAAAGGAGAGGGGATGATCTCGCACGGGGGGGCGCCCAAGGTAGAGGTCCCTGAACTTTTGTGGCTCTCTTCGTGAATAGAAATTTTTCCGGATGATGAGGCGGTATTTGAGGTGAATTTTAAATAACGCATAAGATCTATACCAAGGATATTTCATTCAGGCCGGGCTACGCAGTCAAGATATCGTGCGAGTGCAGGAGCCGCGTCTTGACCTTCAACCCGTACGGGCATGCCTTCTCGCAATACCCGGGGCAATTCGCGCAGCCGAGGGGCTTTTGAACGGGCTCCATGTCCGCATAATATCCCAGCGCCTCTTTTTGCATGCCGTAGTTCTCAAAGTACATGGCATAACGGAGCACGTCATTCACGGCGACGCTGTTGGGGCACGCCGACAGGCACTGCGTGCAGCTCACCCGGCAATAGAGGTTGTGGGCCTGCTGCTGGTAGCGGGAGATCATCCCCAGCGCGGCCCGGTCGAGCGGCTTCCCCGAAGCGGCGACGTATTCCTCGACATGGGAGTAGCTGCTTATTGTCGGGATGCAAGTATCCACATCGGCATTGCTCAAGACCCAGCGGATGGCGGCCTGCGGGTAGCTGACCTCTTTGCTCACCATGCCTTTCAAATTTCCCTGCATGCCGCCGGCGAAAATCTTCATGGCTACGGTTCCGATGCCTTTCTCCCGCACTGCCTTGACCAGAGGCTCGATCTCTTTTCCCTCCATATGGTTGTACATAAACAGGATGACCTGGGGGAAATCCGAGTCCAGGGCCTGTTTCAGGGTGAGCTTGGCGTTGTGGGTGGAGAACCCGGTGAACCGGATTTTTCCCTCTTTCTTCAACTGGTCATAGGCGGACCTGATTTCTTCGTTCTTGAGAAGGGCCGACAGGTCACCGAGGCCATGAACCATGGCGATATCGATATAATCGGATTGCAGGCGCTTGAGGCTGTCCTCCACCCGCTTGATCAGGGACGCCTTGTCCGTTTTCTGGGGGAGACCCTGCGGGTGCTTGGTGGTGATGATCACCTTATCTCGAACTCCTTTGAGGCCCTGGCCGACGAGAATCTCGCCTTTCATCCGCAGATAGCCTTCGGCCGTGTCGAAGTAATTGATTCCACACTCATAGGCATAACGAAGCACGTTGGGTTCGAAAAGGGAGATGGCGCCGAAGCTTACGTCAGAGACCTTGAGCCCCGTCTTTCCCAGGGAATTGTATTTCTTGATCTTGGGCGTGGACGACTCCTTTTGACCGGATTCAGAAACGGTCTGTCCGGCCTTTATCCGTCCCACGGCACCGAGCCCGAAAACGCCCGTTGCGAGAGTCGCGATGAAATTTCTTCTTTTGATGCGAGACATATCTCCTCCTTTTATTTTATTTCTTTTTGATTTGGATGCGCGCCAAGGGTTTCAGCTTGGACGCTATCTGGGCCGAGTCGACGGCATAGAATTGAATAACGTAATTATCGCCGCCCCGGGGCATGGGCGTTAGCAGCCGCGCGCCCTGGGCCAACTCATTCTGGGGCGGGATTTCGTTGGCCGAAGCATAAAAGACGAGTTCCGCTTCGAGGCCCTCGACCAAAAACGTCAGCTTGTCGCCCGTCTGGAGCCCGGCTTTCTCGGCGTCCGCTTTCGTCCAGTTGGTGGTGATGGTCAAGCCGTAGGGAGAGGAATTCGAATCAAGGACATTTCCTATCAGCTCTCCTGGCGAAGCTTCGGTCGTCCCGATATTGACTTCGAGCCGGTCAAAGAAATCCTCGGGGAGGGGCTGGTTCGTTTTAAGCTCAGTGACCTCGGCCAGAGCGCCGCGCGTCCCCACCTGAGAGCTGAACCAGGAGAGAGGAATCTTTATGCCTTCAGTCTCCTCAAAGGGCGCGAAGTCATAGTTAACCTCGTATTTATCGCCATCCGGAGTCAAGCCCGCAAAAACGAGCCTTTTTAGAAAGAAATCGTCGGTGCGCAGGAAAAAACCGACCTCGACGGCATCGGATTTCATCGTCAGATGATAAAGTTTTTCCGGTCCATAAGTCTTTACCCTTTCGAGTTTGAGCCGGCCTTCGAACTTGGACAAGGAAAAAAGGCCGGCGTAAAGTTTTGCCATTGTCTGGTAGAGGACTTTTTGGGGTCCGGTGATGTCGGTTATGACGTTGAAGGAATTCCGTCGGACCTTGTCGCCATTGACGAGGATGACTTCGGTGATAACGGGATCTTTCCCGCTGACCAGCTTGAGCTCTCCGTTCGCTGTGGCGTAACTCCGCGTCCCGCCTATCTTAAAGGAGATATTTTGGACTTGGGAGAGCCGTTCCCGGCCGCCCGAAGCCTGGAGGTTTTTTTGTAAGATCTCGTTCAACGAGAGCTCCGCCTGGCCGGATGCAAAGCAGGAAAGAGCCGTCAAAATTGCGATGCTTAAGGCCGCCGCGCAGCGGGCTGCATTCAACATGCGTTCCTCCTTGTTGAGATTCAAAGTTGGCTATTATACTGATTTTCTCTGTTCGAGGAAAGTCACAGCGGATTTGGCAGAGTATTCGTGAGAGTTGTTGACAGGAATTCAAGAGGAGTGCTATGTTCTGCTCCGATTGTCGGTTCGTATCATTCAAGTTAAGGTTGAGGCATCACATGAAGCCCTGGGATTCTTGTTTACGACTCGCTGTTTTCTCAGAATCAGAGGCGGGTTCGGCCTTCAGTCCTGAATGCCCGGGTGCGCTCTTTGTCATTGCCTCGTGTCATCTTGCTTAGGAGCGGCGACGATGGGAAAATGTTTTTCAACGTTCTTTGGTTTTTTGATAACCTGTATCCTCCTTTGGCCCGGGCCGAACGATAGGCCTCCTTATCCTTTGTCCATCAGGTCACTAACCTCGTATCCAGATTCAGCCGCCGGCCAAACCCAGTCTCCCGAGGACGAGGTCCGCGGTGTCTTGAAAAGATTCCGCGACGGGATCAATCGCGGCGACAAGAGCCTGGGTGCGCAGCTGGCGGCGTCGGGGCCGTACGCTCAGGGTTTCGTCGGTTTTTATGAAGGGATGGCGGAATCGTTCGGCCTAGCGGGGCAAATCCTGCCTATGGAGGTAGGCCACATCAAGATCCTCAAGACCGGCCAGGCTAAGGCCGAAACATATCTCACTTGGGGAAGAAATCTCTTCGTGTTCACTCTCACCAAAGAGGACGGGAGCTGGAAGTTCTATCATCTGGAGGGTATCCGTTTTCCGGTCTACGAAATCCCCGCGCTTCCGTACGACCGGATCTACCAGATTCCCGAAAGCCAGCGCGGCTTCATGATGGCCGAGCAAGACCTGTCGTTCTCCCACCGTGTCTATGAGCAGCTCAAAAAAGACCACGGTGAAGAATTCGCCGTGCAATTCCTTTCCAACGGCCCCGGCTTCAAAGTCGCCATGGATGCCTGGCTGCCTTTCCTTGAGGACGCCGCCCAGTTCGCCTTCTTCCTAGCGATTCTCGAATCCAATTATTACGGTTCTCAGGCCGTAGTCACCAAGGCCACGGAGGATGAGGCCGAGGTCCGGTTCACGCCGCTCCGCGATCTCGAGGTTTTCAAGATCGCAGTTTTCTCCCCGAAGCTGTCCTGGGACGAATACCAGAAGCTCTATACTCGGATCGTGAAGGATCGCGCCGCTTCGTGCGGGATGGAAATCGATGTTGTGATCGATGGAACGAACTGTTTCCTGAAAATCAGGAAGAAATAACACCGCCCACCTGGCCAAAGTCACTTGAGATAGAAAGTGACTCCGGCCAGGAGCTGGATCCCGCCGAGGTTTATTTTGCCGCCGAAAAGTGATTCCTGCCCTGTTGGCACGCTCTCCCACCGCAGGGAAGTGAACAACCCGATCCTGGAGAAGGCGCGAAAGTCGACCGTGGCATAGACGAGGGGACCCCATTTATTGCCCTGATAGCTCAATTCGACCGTCTCCCAGGTTTCCTTGTAGGAATGCCAGCTTATCCCCAAGCCAAGGGTGATACCCAGGGGGACGCCCCCCAGCCTGCCCGAGAATTCATAAAAAACGGAAACCGGGATAGAAATCATTTCAAAGTGGACGGGGAATTCATCCTGCCCCTGGTTAAGCGGCCAGGCCCGGCCATTTTTGCTGATCCAATTCAGGCCGGCAGAAAACCCAAAGTTCTTAGTCAACCGCACTCCCTCCTCAATAACCAGAGGATACGCGTTCCCGTAGACGTCCCTGAATGAATCTTGCTGCGGGAGCATGATTCCTCCGCCGGCTCGAATCAAGAAAGTCTGGGGATAGATAAACAGGACAGCAGAGAAGAAAAGGAATGCTGCGACCAGGTTTTTTCGGCTCATCGTTGCCCCCGCCGTTCGAGGGATGAAGAACCCCGGCTGATCTTCCGGCCCAAAGAGACCGGAATCGGCTCGATCTCCACTTCACCAGAATAATTGCTTTCCCACCCTCCACTACCAACGGCCGTGACGACATAAAAATAAAATGTGTCGGCATCGAGGACCTTGTCCATGAATGCCGTTGATTGGACCGGAGAAGAATTGACCTTTTGATAGTTGAGATGCGAGGCCGTGCTCCTGTAGATGTTGTATCCAAGGGCATCCGGACTCGCCGTCCAGGAAAGATAAACGGTCCTGATTGGATTGAAAAGAGAGATGTAAACATAGGTTTTTGCCGCCAACTTTGTCGGAGCCTTCGGATATCCTGCCCTTACCGGCTGGGCGAGCTCGGCCGCAGTTCCAAGCGCGGCCTTTGTCGCGTCCGTGAAAAAATCGAAATTCAGCGTGTCGACGGTATCAGTCGTTTGATGATAATAGGGATTTGTGAGCGGGCCGTCCTCGATACCGAGCAGGGCGGAATATCCTCTATCCCAAAAAGGGGCATGGTCTGAATAAACCGCAGAAGCGTCAACGATCGTGTTGACCCGAAGCCCGGAATAGGATCCGGCCGAAAGCCGGAATCGTTCCGCCAGCCACTCGGAGTCATTGTTCACAAAAAGTTCCAGGTCTTCGGGCATGGCATCGGCGTAAGCGATCATGTCCAAGTTGATGACTCCGATGATCTTATCGCCGCGGTTTCTTGCCTGCGTCGCATAATACCTGCTCCCGTAAAGGCCCCATTCTTCGGCCGAAAAAGCGATGAACCGGACGGTGAAATCAAAAGCATAAGGCCGGAGAATCCTGGCTGCCTCCATGACCGCAGCCACACCGCTGGCGTCGTCATCTGCGCCGGGAGCAAGCGTAGTCGGGATATTGGATGTGGAATCGTAGTGAGCGCAGATGATCAGAATTTCGTCGGGGTCAGTCTCGCCTCTCTTTTCAACAATGATATTCCTCGAAGAATAAGCACCTTCGAAATCAAAGGGCTCAAAGCTTGGATGGAGGCCGATCGTTTGAAAGAAATTGAAGATAAAGTCACCCGAAGCCTCGCAGTTCGGAGTCGAGGAATACCTCGTCTGGAAGGACTGGAGGCCCTGGACAAGCGCTCTGAGGTTGTCCTTGGAGACCAGGTTGACCATGAACTCAATGAGGCTGTCCTTGGCGGCCCGGAATTCCTGAACGGCCAAGGGAGGAGACGGGCGCCTGAGATAAGAAAGAATCGAACTCGTCGGCAGCGGTTTACGGTCGACGTCCGAGGGAATAACTGACGCTGGGGCCTCCCCTTTTGTCCAGGCGAGAAGGATTCCGTTTTCGACCTCTATCAGCCGGCCTTGGGCCTGAAGCCCGGCCAATTTGTTTCTGGAACTCGCCGGGAGAAGGAAATATTCCTTGCCCTGGATATTTTTGTCCAGGACGGTAAAACGGATGCGGTTTTTTCTCAAGATGCGGAAGTCATCTCGTGGCGCCCTGGCGACGAAACAGGTCTCCAGTTCCTGAACGACATCGATTCGCAGCCAGTGTAAAAGGCCCCACTGCGTCGAGTCTCCTTTCAAAATCCTGATAAGATAAACGGGCTCGGAATAGGAGAAAAGAAGGATACCGCCCGACAGCAACAAGACCAGAAGGAGAATTTTTAGACTTTTCATACGGGTTTCATTTAATCAAATACCTAATACGAAGGCAAGCCGAGGGAGGGCGTCCTCGCCCAGCGTCTATTTGTGAACCTGAAAGACATTGTTTACACATTGAGCCTTCTCCCATAATCTAAGATCCGAAAGGAGAAGAACATGCTTGAACAGGATCTTTTAAGAAACCAACGAAAGCGTTTAGCTGCTATCCGACATTATGAAGAAGTCACCCATAATGTTTCAAAGACCTGCCGTTATTACGGAATCAGCCGAATGGCTTTTTATCGATGGCAGCGTCGGTACTACGAACTGGGTCTGGAGGGGCTGAAAGATCGTTCACGTCGTCCCTATCATAGTCCCGGCGCGACGAAGATCGAAGTTCTGGCCAAGCTTCTTTATCTTCGCCAGACGTATCATTTTGGGCCAGATAAGATTGCGATGTATCTTGATCGTTATCATGATATCCAAATCAGCAAGTCCGGCGTCTTTCGGATCCTCAAAAGACTACAACTCAATC
Organism: uncultured Eubacteriales bacterium; assembly: GCA_964580435.1. Taxonomy (GTDB): domain Bacteria; phylum Acidobacteriota; class Aminicenantia; order Aminicenantales; family UBA8522; genus CAZKEW01. Next base: position 593 of record CAZOKP010000066.1, on the reverse strand, counting down.
GCCTTCCTCAAAACCAGCGCTATAAAACCCGTGAGGCTCGCTGGAGGCGGTGCGAAAAGCCCGAACCAGGCCATCGAATCCAGGTCGATGTCAAGTTTTTAGAAAGAATCAAAGGACCCGGTAAGCGCTATTATCAATACACAGCGATTGATGACTGTACGCGCCTTCGAGTGCTGAAGATATTTGAGCAGGTAAATCAACGAACGTCCATTCAATTTATCGATTATGCCCTGTCTCGTTTGCCCTTTCGGACGCATGTCATCCAGACCGATAATGGGGGCGAATTCCAGGGTCAATTTCACTGGCACGTTTTAGACAAGGGAATCCAACACGTGTATATTAAGCCTAGGCAACCCCGCCTGAACGGAAAGGTTGAACGCAGTCATAAAATTGATGAAGACGAGTTTTATCGAATGCTCGAGGGCGTCCTGATCGATGATACGGACCTGTTCAATGAAAAAGTTAAGGAATGGGAAAGCTTTTATAATTACAGTCGGCCGCACGGCGCTTTGGATGGACAAACTCCCTATGAGCGCTTTCGAGAGAAGATCGGCTCTCTGTGTAAACAATGATGGTCAGGGCCATAGTTACCT
>CAZOKP010000065.1:9949-15595 GCA_964580435.1 uncultured Eubacteriales bacterium | reverse complement strand
GAATTCCAGGATCAAGCGGATCAGCTTGTTACGGCGCCGGAATATGATGCCGATCTCGCCCGTCGGCTGATGTTCCAATGGTCCAGCTCCTGGGGATATACAGAATACATGGATATCTACCGGAAAGCTTGGGAGCTGAACCGGTCCCTCCCTCCAGGAAACCCGAAATTCCGCGTGGTGGGACTGAACTATAAGCCCGACTGGGCGGCCATGCAGGAGACGATGACACCGGAGTTATGGAAGAAGGTCTGGCACAAGGGAGATCCCGATGAACACATGGCCAGTGTCATTCTGAAAGAATTCGTCGACAAGAAACTGAAGGCGCTTATCTATTCAGGCTCCCATCATGCTTTCACCCGCTACCATCAGCCCGTGGTCGACTTTGAAAAAAAGACCGTCATCCGGATGAACTCGAGAAGAATGGGAAACCTCGTCTTGGAGAAGATTCCGGATAAGGTTTTCAACATCTTCTTGCATTCGCCCTGGAGCACAAAAGCGAGTTTCGACGAGCACAATTACCCAGTGGGCGGGGTGATCGACCGCATCATGAGCGATTTTGAAGCGAAACGAATCGGATTTGATATCCAAGGTTCTCCTTTTGGAGAAATTCGCGACCCCGACACGTATTATGCTTACGGCTATGACGCCTTCACCCTGGCGGATTTCTGTGATGGGTATATTTTTCAGAAGCACTTCAAAGATTATGAGGGCTGCACGGTAGATGAACAGTTCATCACCGAGAAGAACCTGGATGAAGCCGTCCGGAATATCCCGAACTTCGCCTTCAGGAAATTTGTGAAAGCTCCCCGAGATCTGCAGGACGCCATGAAGCAAGATGCCGATATGAAACGGCGCTTCCAAGATCTTCAATAACAACACTGGCCTTCGCGGAAGACCAGCATCTAACTAGGCGATTTTTTTAAACCGCAGATAAAAAAGGCCGAATAAAATAATCAGATAATTGACCACGACAAGGGAGTACTGAGTGTAGTAATGAAAAAGGGCTCTTCCCCAGAGCTCCACCAGGCTTGTGCTGATCAGGGCGAAGTTGATGATCAAGATGATTTTGAGGGAGAGGGGAAATTTTTTGAAGGCGCTGACGATAAGCATCACGGCCAAGAAGGAGTAGAGATAATTGTAATTCCAGCCCAGCGGGGAGAAAAGTGGAATCATGATGAAGAGGAAGGAGCTCTCGAGAACCTCCGGCGTTTGAAATTCCCGAATGGCCCGGCCCGCCCTGATCATCCAGAGAAGCGCAAACGCCAGCAGAAGAAACCCTAAAATAAGCACCGGGACCACAGCTTTGGCCCAGCCGGCAGGAAAGGCCTTCGAAAGAAATCCATACAGGGAAGCGTTGTCATAGACAGACAAAAGGTGAGATGTTGAATACAAGAGGTTGGACGTCCATTCTTTGAGGACAATAAGGTTTCCCCGGAAACCGTAAAACAACGCCGGCAAAAAGAGCCCGGCAAGAAAAACAGCTAGTCCCAGAGCTGCGGCCGTGAGTTTCTTCTTGATCAAAAAATAAGGCAGAAAAACAAGAGCATAAGGCTTAAAAAACATCGAGGGCGCCCAGAGCAGGCCAGCAACGGCCTCTTTTTTTTCAAGGAGGAGAGAGAGCATCAGGGTGAGGGAAAAAAGGATGAAAAGGTTCAACTGGCCGAGCTCCACCTCCCGGCCGAGGAACTTGAGCATAATCAAAAAAGTCCAGAGGCAGATTGGGAGCGCTTTTTTTTCTTGAGATGGAAGAATTCTAAAGGATAGGGAAAAGAGGCCGGCGAGGCAGAGGATTTGGAGAATATACCAGAGGAGTTTGGCCCATTCGTACGGAAGGAGCGCAAAACCCGAGAAAAAGAGGGCGGACGGCGGGCTGTATTTATATTGGAGGTGGCCGTCCGAGGGCCGATAAAGTGTTTCTCCCTGGACGATTCGCCCGCCTGCCTGATAACAGACGCCGAAATCCGACATGTCGCTTCTGACCCGGATCAGGTAGGCGCCGGCCAGGAGGATGATCGCTACAAGAATGAGAACGGCCCGCTTCATCGGTGACATTATAAGCAAAACAGACAGAGAGCGCTATGGCTGATGATTTGTGCTAAAATAGCCCTTCATGATCTTGAAAGGAAATTCCATGATGCGAAAAGATGCCCCTTTCCAATTTCTTTTGGCCCTTCTTTGTGTCGTCGGGCTCATGGCCTGCCGTCCCAATCCGAAGCTTTCCGAAAAAGGCCTGGAAGCGAAGGCGCTGGCCATTCATGACAGGATTCTTTCGGTAGATACCCATTGCGACACAGCCTCTCATCTTGAGGACAAGAACTGGGATATCGGCGTGCGGCACGAGCCTGGCAAAAGGGGTAGCGGCCAGATTGACCTCCCCCGCATGGCTGAAGGAAGACTGGACGCCGCGTTCTTTGCTGTTTTTGTCGGCCAGGGACCATTAACCGAAGATGGCTATGCCAAGGCCAGAGCGAGCGCGCTCGAGGAGATCCAGGCCATCCGGCTCATGTGCCAGAATTATCCGTCTTTAGTGGGCTTGGCCACGTCGCCCGAGGACGCTTACCGCCTCAAGAGAGAAGGAAAGAGGGCGGCGTTCATCGGGATGGAGAACGGCTATCCTGTTGACAGAAACATTGCCTATTTGGATGAGTATTATGGCTTGGGAGTGCGCTACCTCACTCTCTGCCATTCCCGGGACAATGATATCTGCGATTCTTCGACCGACAGACGGAACAAGGAGGACAAGGGGCTCAGCGATTTTGGAAAAAAGGTTGTTGCAGAATGCAACCGCCTGGGCATGATGGTTGATGTTTCGCACGGCTCGGATCAATCCTTTTTTGATGTCCTTAAAGCGACGAAAGCTCCGGTCATTGCCTCCCATTCGTCCTGCCGCGCTCTCTGCGACAGCCCGCGCAACCTTTCGGATGAAATGATCCAGGCTCTTCGGGCGAACGGCGGGGTAATTCAGATTTGCTTCGTTTCAGACTATCTGAGGACGCCCAAGCCCAACCCTGAAAAGGAGAAAGCGATCCAGGAACTGGAGGCCAAGTTCGGCTCCTTCCACGACATCAAGGATGAGGCCACACGCAAAACAATCTGGCAGGAAATCGAAGCCTTGGAAGAGAAATTCCCCGGAGAGAGAGCAACGATTAAGGATGTCGTCGACCACATCGATCATGTGGTTAAGGTGGCGGGCGTGGACCACGTCGGCATAGGCACGGATTTTGACGGCGGGGGAGAGGTTGAGGGGTGCGATAACGTGAGCGAGATATTTCGTGTGACCGAGGAGCTGCTGCGCCGCGGCTATTCTGAGGAGGATATCGGCAAAATCTGGGGCGGGAATATCATGCGCGTGTTCAATAAAGTCATTGAGGTCTCGAAGGGAGCTTAGAATTGAAGAGCGGCAGACGTTACAACAGACGGACGTTTCTCTCGAGGAGCTTGGCCGGGCTGACCTCGCTGGGGTTGGCGGGCGGAGCGTCCAAGAACCTCTTCGGTTTAGGGCAAGCGGGCCTGGTTGCAAAACCGGCCGGCGGGATTATCACCCGCTCCTTGGGGAAAATAGGGCAACAGGTTCCGGTCGTCTCGATGGGGGTAATGAACGCCGATAATCCGGACCTTGTCCGCGCCGCTTACGAGCGCGGGATCCGTCATTTCGACACCGCGGCCAGCTACATGAGAGGCCGGAACGAGCAGATGGTCGGCAACGTGATCAAGGAGCTCGGTGCACGCGACAAGGTCTTTGTCGCCACAAAGATACCACGGATCTTGACGTCTGACCTTGCCCGGATGGACAACGAGCAGGTGAAAAAGCATTGTCTGGATTGGGTCGATACAAGCTTGAGACGGCTGCAGACGGATTACATCGATATGATCTATCTGCATGATGTCCAGGACATCGTCAATGTGCGGAATGCGGGCCTCAGGACTGCTTTCGAGACGATCAAGAAACAGGAAAAGGCGCGCTGGGTCGGTTTCTCCACGCATGCCAATATGGCCGCCTTGCTGGATGAGGCCGTGAGAACCGGCTATTGCGACGCCATCCTCACGGCTTATAACTACTCGATGAGCGAGAACGTCCAGCTTCTCAAGAGCATGGAGAAAGCCGCAGCTGCGGGGATCATCCTGGTCGCCATGAAGACCCAGTGCAAGCAGCCTTGGTATCTGGACGAGTACGAGCCTTCGGCGCGGGAGTTTTATGAGGGCAAGCTCCAGAATACGGCCCTGCTGAAATGGGTCTTGAAGCATGAGGTCTTTGCCACCGCCGTTCCCGGGTTTCAGAATTTCCGGGAGCTCGAGGAAGATTTTTCCGTGGCTTACGATTTGAGCTACACCCCCGAAGAAAAGAAGTTCCTCGAGGACCGGAACGTCAAGATGGCCATGAGGGCGGTCTGTCGGCAGTGTGGGAAGTGTGCCGCCTCCTGTCCTCGAAGAGTTGAAGTTCCCCAGCTTGTAAGGGCGCATATGTACGTGGCCTGCTATCCGAATATGGCCCGGGCGCGCGAGACGCTGAGCGAAATCGGGCACGGGAGAGGATTAGAGCGTTGCCTCGCCTGCCGCGAATGCACGGCCAGATGTGTTAATAACGTGAACATTGCCGCGAGAATCAGGGAGCTGAAGACACTCTGCGTGTAAAAGGAGTCTAGGTTGAAACCTTCTCAGAAAATTCCTGAAAAAGCAAAGGGCATCAAACGCCGGGAATTCTGCCGGGCTATTCCCTGCGCTGCGTTGGGAGGCCTCTCTTTATCCTTTCTCGCAGAAAAGGCGTTCGGAAAAACCGCCCCGGCAGGAGAACCGGGACGAGCCATGGAGGGTGAGCCAATAACTCAGGAGGAAAGAATGGAGAAAAAAATAAAGGCAGTCCAAGCCAAAGTCATCAGCGTGAAAGGGGAATGCGGAGCGGGGCATAAGGTCGGCGACGTCGTCACGTTCACAGAGCGTGGAGTCGATGGGAATATCTGCATCCATGCCCTTTACAGCATGCTGCCGGCCGTGTTTGCCATGATGTTCGAGGCCAGGTTCCCGTGGCTGGCCGATCCCGACAAAAAGACGCATCCCTGCACTGATGCGGCCAATCCCGTTGTCTTCGAGATCACCAGAATCCGGGAGGCCTGAAAAATTCGGAGGATGAAAAATTGGGGAAAGGGAGATGAAGCCACGATTATTATTTGGGAGAATCAAGACGCATTGAAAGAATACAGGGAAGGCGATCTCATGAAAGAGGCTAAAAAAGGAGGCTGGAATGTTGACCTCAAAAAATCATCTACGGTGGGCCGTGCTTTCCTTTCTGCTGGCCATGTTGCTTGTCCAGTGCGAAAAAAAGGCCTCGGCTGCCGTTGAGGCAATCGATCCCTTCGCGCAGGTCAAGCGCCTGGGCCGGGGCGTGAACATTCTTGGATATGACCCTATCTGGGACAACTTTGTCCAGGGGCGCTTTAAGGAACGGCATTTCAAGCTCATTCATGAGGCCGGTTTCAAGACCGTGCGCATCAACCTTCATGCCCTTCAGCGCATGGACACCGGAAACGGTTACAAACTGCCGGATTCCTGGCTAAGCACATTGGATTGGGCGGTCAACACCGCCCTGGCCAACGACCTCATGGTCATCCTGGACCTTCACAACTACAATGATGTTGCCAGTGATCCGGC
>CAZOKP010000065.1:0-9849 GCA_964580435.1 uncultured Eubacteriales bacterium | reverse complement strand
TGGGTGGAGCCGATCCTGAAGGCTCTTATTCCAGGACAATAGCGGGGAGAGAAAAGCGGATTTTTCGTCCCTAGCCTATCTTTGCTTGCTATATTTCTTAAGGATAACAAGGCCTGCGAGCAGGCCGAGAAGACACAATCCTACGATGACGGCGAAGAAATACCTGTATCCCGATCCTCCCGGGTACCGATCCAAGAGCACGCCTCCGAGCAGCGGCATAAAAATATCGGGAGTAAAGCCAATCACCGAAACGACGCCTGCTGCAGTGCCCGTGACGACAATAGGGATGCCTCCTTCTTCTAAGAGAGCAAAGTAAACTCCTCTCAGCGCGAATATAGCAATAGAAGCAAAGACTGTATTTATGATCAGGATCATAACAAGGCGCGGGTTTCCGGGAGTAAAGATGAAGACTCCGAAGCTGAGGATTAGGATTCCAAAAGACCAAGCCACAGTCTTGGATACACCCACCCTGTCGGCCATAAACCCTGCCCCCAAAGCGGACAACGGCTTGAGCCACATTTTACCGACGCCGATCGCCCCTCCAAAGACTATGCTCATCAGAAAAACATCCGTCGCGTAAGGTGTAAAATAATAGGACCCCCAATAGGCGCAATAGGCGGCGAGAATGACAAGAGAGATCAGCCAGACCACGGGCATTTGGAGAACTTCGAGAATATCGCGAAAACCGATCTTCTCTCTTTTCTTGTCCTGTTCGGCATCCGTTCGCACCGTATCGCCGATGACAAACCAGGTCATGACCGCGAGCAGGATATTCACCAGAGAAAAAACGATGATGACCCAGGAGAGGGCGTGATCTCCTCCGCCCAACTTCACGAACACAAACCGGAGGAACAGCGTCGAGCTGGCAGCTTCAGCGATGCCTCGGCCGCTCTCCAGGATGCCGAAAGCCCGCCCCTGCTCGGTCGCCGGCGCCCAGTTTCTCGTGGCCTTGATCATTGACGACCAGAACGTCAGGCTGGTGGTGACACCCCAGAAAGCGTGGATGAAGATGGCTATTTCGTAGGAAGGAAAGGATGCCAAATACAGGCCGGCTAATCCGCTAAGGGCTAAAGAGAGCGTCATCAGCTTGCGCGGAGAGTATCTGTCGGCCAGCCAGCCGCCCGGAAAATAGGTGAGCAGCGCGGTCACTCCAAAAACGCTCATCAGCACACCGAGCTGAGTATTAGAGAGATGCAGGGCTTTTTGAAGCGGGATATAATAAACTTCCCTTAAAAAGGGGAGAAGGTAGATGATGCCCCCTGACAGGCACAGGCAGGTCATAACAAGCCAGCGCCGGAATGTGTTCATCGAATGAGTGCTCTTATTGGCCTCGAGTTGAGTTCAGATGGTATGTCCGGAAAACATTATTGTCAAACGTGGGCTCAATTCCGCGGAGATGTCCAACCACTTCGACAAGGGCATCCTCCGCAAAGCCGGCCGGTTGAAATCCGGTCAGGTAGACAGACAACTGGTCTGAAAAAGGCCGGGCGGACTATCGGGATTGAGAGACAAAGAAAACGCCCAGCACGATCAGGGCTGCTCCGATCCAGCGCAGGAGCGAAATGTGCTCCTTGAATAAGGCCATGGATGCCAGCATGACAAGAACAAACGTAAGGCTGACCATGAGATTCGAGTAGCTCAGCTCAAACCGGGTGAGGACAACAAACCAGATGAGGGAGCCGACGATCGCAAGAAAGAGCGCCGCGAGGATCGGCCAGGATGATAACGCTTTGAGGAAAAAGGCAAAACTGACTTCACTGCCCGAAAGCTTGTCCAGACCAAGTTTTAGAAGGACCTGGACGGCAGTCCAGATGACCGCCAAAAGCAAGAATATCCCTGTTCCTTCCATCGTCAGCCTCCTCATTTCTCTTTGAATTTCCTCTTCGAGACCTGCAGATTTTGAGAAAGGAATATATAACCTGCAGCAATGAATGTCAAATGTTGGCCGAAGTGTAAATTTAATTTACAAATCGCCTTCCTGGGGCAAGCTCCATGACCGATAATCCTATGAAATGATAGGAATTAGGAGGTCTGGAGAGTTGGCATAGAATTTGCTCCCCATTTGCATTCCTGTGAGTTCTTTTTTATCATAAAGATAAGCCCGATGTCCCGTCAACAGGCTCATCCTCTTTTTCTCCTGGTTGTTTTTCTAACTGCCCTGATATCAACTCATCAGGCTTACTCGGCCACAAAGCCGGCTGAAATGCCCGTTCGAGGGGGGACTTTGCGGGTAAAGGCCTTCACCGATGATTTCTGGCCAAGCCTTGACCCGGCCAAAGACCCCCAGACTTTTATCATGGAACAAATTTATGACGGCCTGGTCAGGCTCGACCAGGATTTAAACGTCCTTTCCTCACTGGCTGAATCCTGGGTGATCTCTGAAGACGGGAAAAAGTCTGTTTTCTATTTGAGGAAAGGTGTCCGGTTTCACCATGGAAAAGAGCTTGACGCCGAGGATGTCAAGTTCTCCCTGGAACGGTTGGTCAACAGGAAAACGGCCGGCGCCTATTATCAATATTTTACGTCGAAAGTCGTGGGAGCCCAGGAATATTATGAAGGGAAAGCGAAGGATGTCCAGGGATTCAAGGTTCGCGACAAATACACCTTTGAGATCCAGTGGCAATATCCTTATGTCTCCGCCCTTTATCTCCTGAGCATGAATTTCTGCAAGATCGTCCCCCGTGACCTCGTCCTCAGCCAGGGAAAGGACTTTTTTTTCCGGCCTTCGGGCACGGGTCCGTTCAAGTTCGCTTATTGGCTCAGAAGCCCCAGGATGGACATTGTTGGAGTACGGCTGGAACGGAACAAGGACTACTTCGGCAAAAAACCTTATTTGGAGGCCCTCGAATTCAGCCCCCATTATACCCTCGATCATTTCCTGGAAAAGCAGATTGACATCATTCCCTATATTTCCGAGAGGCTTTCCGGGACGGACTGCCAGGTTTTGGAGAACGACAGTTTCAGCACGTTTTTCCTGGGGCTGAGCTGCCACATCCCACCCCTTGACCGGCTGGCCGTGCGAAAAGCCATTTCTCTGGGGATTGATAAGAAAGAGGTCGCCAAGGCGGCCTTTCGCTTCGATACGGTCCCTCGGGTAACGAACAACTACATCCCGGCCAAGCTCCGCGGATTTTTTCCTGCGGATGATGAGGGCAGGTTCGACCCGGAGGAGGCAAAGGCGATCCTTCGCCAAGAGGGGTATTCCGAAGGAAATGAATTCCCCACCTTGAATATTTTTTTCCCGCAGCCGAGGCAGGACGAGGATCCGAAGGTCTATCGAGTGCTCAGAGACGAGTTGGCGAGTTTGGGCCTAAAAGCGAGGATGAAATATTATCGGTCCTGGATGGACTTCAAATCGTCGACCGAACCCTACCTGGTCATGATCGGCTGGATCATGGATTATCCCGACCCGGAAAATATCGTTCTGCCCATGTTTTCCTCCACTTCCGTCGTGAACATGAATTTGCTTCGCTATTCCAGCCCGCGTCTTGACGAACTTGTCAAGAAAGCGGAGGTCGAGCGCAGTTGGACGGCGAGAATTGCCCTCTTCCATAAGATTGAAGATATTCTTTACGCGGATATCCCGGCCATCCCCCTGTTTTCGAAGCAGCAGCGATTGGCCCTTCAGCCTTACGTCAGAGGCGCAAAAATACCGCCCCTGGGGTTTCTTTACCTTGACGCCAAGGAGATCTGGCTGGCCGAATGAACAAGAATAAGGTCCGGGTGAGAATCTCGCTCTACACGAGGTTTATGATTGCCATCACTTTCATCTTGATTCTGCTTGTCGGGTCGGTCCTCTTTGTGATCCAGCAAAGAGAAGTCCGGACGATCGTGGCTGGGGCCCAAAAGCGAGGCATCCTGATCGCCCGCAATATCGCCTATCTGAACCTCGAGATGATGAAATTTTGGGATATTGCCGGAATCAAGAAGAACATCGACGAGGAGACGGACGAGAACCTCCTTTACGTTGTCTTCTATGACCGGTACAGGAGTCTCTTTGTCGCCAGCGACCTGGTCAAGGGCATCGAGGAGATCGCTTGTTGCAGCCGGCTTCCTGAAGTTGTCACCCCCGAGAGTTTTTTCATTGAATCCAGGAATTTCAAAAAGGACGGCGCAAACCATCCTATCATCGAGATCGAGATTCCCATGTTTGCCGCAGGTTCTTCGGATTACTGGGGGTCGGTCAAGGTCGGACTTTCCCTGGAGGACATGCAGGTGGAAATTCGCCAAACCCGCCTTGTCCTGATTTTGATCGGATGCGGAGGATTGCTCCTCGGTGTCATCGGGTCGGGCCTTCTGGCCAAGCGCATCACCGGACCGCTGAAAAAATTGCTGGAGGGCACGGTTCGCATCTCCAAAGGAGATTTTTCACAGAGCATCAAGATCACATCCCAGGATGAGGTCGGCGAATTGGCCCAGAGCTTCAATGAAATGACTCACGACCTTCTCCGAACCAGAAGAAGGATGGAGGAGGCGAATAAGAAACTCGTTCAGGCCGAAAAACTTGCTTCCATCGGCCGGATTTCGGCGACCATCGCCCACGAAATCAGGAACCCCTTGACCTCGGTGAAGCTCAATATCCAGAAAGTCCTCCAGAATGACGACCTGGATCAGGACGAGAAGGAGCACCTGAACATCACCCAGGAGGGAATTGTCCAGATCGAAAAGTTCATCAAGGAGCTCCTCAATTTCACCCGGGTCTCGGACCTCCACCTCGAACGGTTTTCTGTCGAACAGATCGTGGAAGAGGCCGTGAAAATGATGCACAGTTCTTTCGAAGAGAAAAAGATCATCTTGGAAAGAGACTACTCTAAAAACCTGCCGTTGGTGTTCGTGGATGGAGATAAAATGAGGCAGGTCTTTCTCAACATCCTCCGCAATGCCGCGGAAGCCGTGGACGAGGGGGGGAGAATCGGCCTGGCTCTCTGCCCGGCCCATCAGGACGGAGTCAAAACCATCAAGATTGAAATCTCTGACGATGGCTGCGGGGTCCCGGAAAAAGACTGGGAGAACATTTTTGAGCCGTTGTTCACGACCAAGCCATCCGGGTTTGGTCTGGGTTTATCCAATGCCAGAAAAATCGTGGAGCAGCACAAAGGCTCGATCAGGGTCATCAAAAAAAGGGAAAAAGGGACTTCCTTCGAAGTCCAGATTCCCTGTGAGGGGGAAACATGAAATCGGTTCTCATCATCGACGACGATCCCTTGATTCGCAAAACCCTTTCGTCACATCTCGCCAGGCAGGGATTTGAGGTCTATTTGGCCGAAGACGGGGATGAGGGAATTCAGAAATATACCGAGTCTCGGCCGGAGTTGATTTTGCTGGACATTCGTCTTCCCGGCATGGACGGGATCGAGGTCTTGAGGAAGATCAAGGAGAGAAATAAAAAGACCTATGTTTTGGTTATGACGGCTTTTGATGACATGAAGACGACGGTGGAGGCGATCAAACTCGGCGCTTTTGAATACCTTGTCAAGCCTCTCAATTTTATCGACCTCGACCTAACTGTTGAAAAAGCCATTCAGGTCAAGGCCCTGGAAGAAAAGGTCAGCTATCTCGTCGAGGAACGACAAAAAGAATACACCATCGATAATATCATTGGTCATTCAGTCCAGATAAGGGAGGTCTTCAAGCTCATCGGGTCTGTGGCCAACACGCGAACGAATATCCTGATCCAGGGAGAAAGCGGGACGGGCAAGGAGCTGGTCGCCAAAGCCATCCACTACAGCAGCCCCTTCCGCGATGAGCCTTTCATCGTCATCAACTGCTCTGCTATCACGGATACACTTCTTGAGAGCGAGCTCTTTGGCCATGCCAAGGGAGCCTTCACCGATGCGGTTGCTGAGACCAAGGGCAAGTTCGAGATCGCCGGCAAGGGGACTCTTTTTCTCGACGAGATCGGGGATATCTCCCGGAACCTCCAATCCAAGCTTCTCCGGGTCATTGAGACGCGAGACTTCATGAAAGTGGGCGGCGAGAAGATTCTCAAGACCGAGGCCAGGCTCATCGCCGCGACGAACCATGATTTGAAAAGCCTGATCAGCACAGGGCAATTTAGAGAGGACCTCTATTATCGGCTGAAGGTCGTGGAGATTTTTCTGCCGCCGCTCCGCGAGCGCAAAGAGGACATCCCCGAGCTTGTGGCTTACCTCCTGGAGAAAATCAATCGGGAACTGCGCAAGAATGTCAGGAAAGTGCCCGCTGAGGTGATGGGACTTCTCCAGGAGATGCCCTGGAGGGGGAATGTGCGGGAGCTTGAGAATGCGCTGACCCGCGCTGTCATCCTGGCCAAGGGCGATGTCGTCCTCAAGGAGAATTTGCCCCTGGAATCGACGGAGAAAAAGTACTATCCGGCCGACCTTGTCCCGCTCGAGGAAGTGGAAAAAAACTATATTCAGCATGTTTTGAACGCCGCCCAAGGCAGCAAAACGAGAGCCAGCCAGATTCTGCGGATCAGCCGGCCTACCCTGGACAAGAAAATCAAGGAATACAAGCTTCAGCTCTTGCCGCCTTCTACCTAAACGATTGTTCGCGCCCTCCGCGGGCCGGTTGACCCTGTAAACGCTCTTGTTGACCGTGTAAATTATCTTTGCCAGACACGCCCCCAATAGCTCTCCTGCCCTGATATTCTGGGGAAACAGCTACTTTTAGCAGTTTGGCACAAAAAATGCTAGTTAGCCATTGAAAAGAGGTTTTAGAAATGCTGGAGAAAAAGATTGTTGTCGTGGATGATGATGAGTCCATCAGGAAAACCTTTGCCCTGATTCTCAAGAAGAGCTATCGCGTCTCGGTGGCCAAGGATGCTGAAGAGGCTCTGAGGCTTTTCAAGAATCTCAAGTTCGATTTGATCATCGCCGATTACAGGCTGCCTCGTCAGAACGGGCTGGAATTGATCGGCCGCTTGCGGGAGATGGGCTATCGGGGAGAGGCCATGCTCATCACGGCCCATTCAGACTTGATCGCAATCGAGGACCTCGCCCGCTATTCCATCGGCCATTTTTTTGCCAAGCCTCTGGATTTTGATGTCCTGACTCGGTCCATCGACTTTCTTCTGCTTCCGAAGGCGGTCCTGGACAAAGCCATCTGAAAACCTAGGTTCTTGCCCAGGTTTTGATTTTTTCCCTGAGGTCGCTTAAACCCCGGTATAAAAGATGCCGGACCTGGTTTTCTCGCCAGTGGAGAGAAGTTGCTATCTGCTTGAGGTCCATCCCGGTAAAATGAAGCTGGAGGACCGCTTTTCTGCGTTCAGCAAGTGAATCAATAGCCTTCTCAAGCAGGCGCCTGAGTTCTTTCTCCTCGATCGTAGCGTTGGGAGAGCTTGGGCCCGGGAGGGAGAGGGCTTCCTCCTCGGTTGTCTCCGCAAGCTTCTCCAGCGACAAACAAGGCATTCTTTCCCCAAGCACGTCGAGAGCGGTCGTATACACAACCCTCCATAAATATGACCTCAAATTATCGATTTTGTGGCCGGCCGCCAATTTTTTCCAAAGCTTGAGCTTGACCTCGAGGTCGATATCTTCCTTTTCTTCGGGAGTCATCTCCGGGAAACAGGCCAAAAGGATGTTTCTTATGGAGACCGACATTTCCTCCAAAAATTCCTTTTTTTGAAGAAGCTGTTCTAGTTCCATGAGAGAGATTGGGATTTACCCATCCTCCGGCCAATATCCATTTGACAAAAATATAAGATATTACGCCCCGAATTTCAATAGCAAGGCCTGCCTTACCATGGCCATCCGGGCGAAGCGTTGTTGTGAGAAAATATAGAAAAAATACCCTGGATATGGGAAGAAAATCGATTTTCAGGGTCTATTGAGTGGGAGCCATCTGATGGAGGGCTCTCTCCAGCTGGAGTTTTTTTAAAAAACAGCAAAATTTCTCGGGAGCTCCCTCCCTCGCTCCTTTTGCCCATTTTCCCCTTCCGTCTCTCACGTTCCAGCATTTGACAGGCCCCGTCGCAAAAAATAGAATAGGGCCAAAAAGGAGGTCAGGGATGGCAAACGAACACATAACTTCAAATGGTCGTTATTCCGACGAGTCTTCGTGGGGATTCACGAGGAGAGACTTTTTCAAATATTTGGCGGCAGGCTCAGCCGTTTCCCTGGCATTCTTGAACAAAGCCACGGCCGCCGTCTATCAGAGCATCTCTTCCCTCAACCAGAAATACATCGAAGATGAATCCCCCGACGGGGTCTATTGGGAAGGCATCAAGAAACAGTTCTTTTTCGAGGACGACCTCATTATGATGAACAACGGCACGGTGGGCCCCATGCCAAAACCCGTTTTCAACACCCTGATGAAATATTTCCGGGTCCAGGTCACCAACCCCTACGATGTCTACAATTTCATCCCTACCTTGAAGGACGAGGTGCGCCGGAAACTGGCCAGTTTCGTCGGCGCTTCTCCTGATGAGGTCGTGCTCTCCCATAACACTACGGAGGGCCTCAATTTTGTGGTCAGCGGACTGGACATGAAGGAAGGTGACGAGGTCATCGTCTCCAATATGGAACACCCCGGCTCCATCAATCCCTGGAAACTCAAGGAGAAGAGATACGGGATTAGGGTCAAGGAGGTGCCGTTCGGGCTTCCGCCGAAAAGCGTTGCGGAGATCGCCGACGCTGTTGCCGCAGCCATCACGCCCCGAACAAAGATTATCAGCGTCGGTCATACCGTTTATGTCTCAGGGCTCATTTCCCCAATCAAGGAGTTGAGCAAACTCGCCCACGAGAAGGGGATCCTCATCCAAGCAGACAGCGCTCACGGGATAGGCATGCTTGACCTCAACATGAAAGACCTGGGCGTGGACTTCTTTTCTTCGAGCCCGTACAAATGGCTGGGGGCTCCGACAGGAGTCGGGCTGTTTTACGTGAGGAAAGAAGCCCAGGACGAGCTCTGGCCGACGATCGTCACCGGGGGATGGGACACGTATAAAGACGCCCGAAAATATGAGACCCACGGCCAGGACGCCGACGCGCTTGTTTTTGCTTTGGGAGAAGCGCTGGATTTCCAGAATGCGATCGGCAGGAAGCGGATAGAGAGACGAGTCAAAGCATTGGCCGGCTACCTGAAACAGGAACTGCATAAGATTCCAGGAGTGAAAGTCCATACACCCGACGATCCTTATCTTTCAGGAGGCCTGACCGCTTTCTCCATGGATGGTGTCGACCCGGCTCAAGTCGTCGATTATGTCCGGGAAAAACACAATCTCGTGGTCAGGACGATCGGCAGCAAAGAGACTGGAACATATGCCGTCAGGGTTTCCACGCCGATCTATGTTTCCCACAAGGATGTCGACCTTCTCTTGGAAGGAGTCAGGGAACTCCTCAAACACCGGGCTTAGGACTACCGGTCCCGCGCTTCCCCGCCTTCCAGCCGTGCTTTCGCAGAGGTGCAGGTGTTCCCTTTGAATTGGCATGAAGTTTGCTTGATATTGGGCGAACAACCTGAGGAAGGAGGTCGTCGGCTATGTCAAAACTTCTGGTCATGTTCGTGGCATTTCTGATCTTCCTTTTTTTCTTTTTATGAAGGGGAAAAAATGACTGGGTTCGGGATTTTTCTGGCTGCTTCCCGTCTTAACGGCCCAAGATACTTGTCCATCCTTTTCTTCTCTTCTCATATATAAACTTCAGCAGGGACTCCCTCTTTCTCACAAGCGCCTCTGACCTGCTGAAGTCTATTTTGAGCAGCCGTTCCCGGAGTAAAATTCTTTATCCGGCTGTAAAACCCCTTTACAGAAAAACGGCAGGGGTCAGCGGTTGGGCGGCTTTAGTCAATTTCTTGGCCCGCCGGTTGCACACGGGAAGAAGTCTGTTAACTTGTCGGCTCTATACACCCGCAGTTATCGATCCTAATCTG
>CAZOKP010000064.1:0-15626 GCA_964580435.1 uncultured Eubacteriales bacterium | reverse complement strand
CCCGCTCCGCTTCCGGACGGCCTTCTCCGCCCACACCCCTCGCCCTCCTCATACACAATTATAAGGAGGCCTGCGGCTGCCCTCGTGCGGACGGGCCCTCAGGCTGATCTCCGCGTGATGGTCGCCCGAGCCCTTTTCAAAGCCCCGCTCTCGCATAATCAGAGATGCTTCCCGCCGTGAGGCAGGTTGACCCGCTCAAGGGAATGACATAATATGAATAGAAATGGCATCTTCGGTCATCGCCCTGCTCACGGATTTCGGAGAGGACGATTTTTTTGTCGCCTCCTTGAAAGCGGTTATCCTGAATCTGAACCCCGAGGCCAGGATCGTTGATATCAGCCATCGCATCCCCTCGTTCGACATCGATGCGGCCGGGTTTGTGCTTTTTGCCACTTACAGGTACTTTCCGGAGAACACGATTTTCCTTGCTATCGTCGATCCCAGCGTCGGCTCAACAAGACGAATCGTTCTAGTCAAAACCGAGAAATATTTTTTTATCGCTCCCGACAATGGCATCTTGAGTCTGGCGCTGAGTGAAGGAACGGTCGATCAAGTTAGGCAAATCACCAACCCCCAATTCTTTCTGACGCCCGCGAGCCAAACCTTTGAGGGCCGGGACAAGATCGCGCCCGCAGCAGCCTGGTTATCCATGGGGACGCGAATAGATGCGTTTGGGCCGGTGGTGAAGGATTTCAAGAGAAGGGAAGTGCGAAAGGCCGAGATGGCGGGCGGCGAGATTCACGGCCGGGTCCTCTATGCTGATAAATTCGGTAACTTGATCACGAACATCCCGGGCGACTTGATGGGACTCTTGGCCGCAGAAAAAGGGAAGGAGAGGCTGGCCCTTTTTGTGGGAGAAAAGAGGTTCGGGGGATGGAGAGAAAACTATTCCGAGGCCGAGAAGGGTGAGGTCTTTTTCCTCGTCGGCAGCCTCGGGTTGATCGAAATCTCCGCCCGAGAAGCGTCTGCCGCTCTGAAAATCGGATCTCGACCAGGGCAGGAAATAAAAATAGCTGCGACCCGGCGAAAGCGTTAGATCGTGAACCAGGGCAAAAACTTGGAGTGTTTTGAGGGCACGGTCGAGGGAATCGTCTATTATAATCCTGATAATGGCTACACCGTCTGCCGGTTTGTGCTTGAGGCCGGCCAGGCCCTCACCGTCGTCGGCTCGTTCCCTCCGCTTGCTCCCGGTGAAGTCTTGCGCGTCAGCGGAAAATGGGAGGTCAGCCCGAAGTTCGGGCAGCAGTTCCGGGCCGAAAGTTTTGTCCCCATCCTGCCCTCTTCTGTTCGTGGCATCGAAAAATTTCTCTCTTCCGGGTTGATCAAAGGCATCGGCCCAGTGCTGGCGCGGCGGATCGTGAAGAAATTCGGCGAGAAGACCATTGATCTCATCGCCAAGAACCCGGAGAAGATCCGCGAGGTCGAAGGTGTCGGAGCTGTAAAACTCAGGGAGATCAAGAAGTCATGGGCGGAGAACCAGCACATCCGGGACTTGATCATTTTCCTCCAGGAGCACAACGTCTCGACGACCATCGCCACCAAGGTCTATCGGCAGTACGGCCAGAGGTCTTTCCATGTCCTGAAGAGCAACCCCTACCAGCTCTGCCTGGATATCTGGGGGATCGGTTTCAAGACAGCCGACCAGATCGCTTTGAAGCTTGGAATGGACCCTTCTTCTCCTGAACGGGTCAAGGCTTTTGTCCTTTACCTCCTCGAAAAGGATGCTGAGCAGGGCAATGTTTTTACTTTCCAGGGAGACCTGGAAACACATTGCCAGAAGGAACTGGGTGTCGATGAGGAAAAGACACGGCTTGCCCTGGCCGATCTTATCCACCGAAAATTGGTCGTCACCGAAAAAGTCGAGGAAACGACGGCCGTATATCTGCCTTATCTCTTCGAAGCACAAGAAGGAGTTGCCGGGGCCATTCTCAAGCTCAGTTCCCTGCCTGTGCCGGGCCCGCCCTCCGACATGGACGGGACAATCGCCGCTGTCGAGCGCGAGCTGCGCCTGAGTTTCTCTGCCGGCCAGAAAGAAGCCATCAAAGCCTGTTTCAATAAGAAGATGCTCGTCATCACGGGCGGCCCCGGAACCGGAAAGACGACCATCATCCGGGCCGTCGTGGCCATCTTCGACAGCTTCGGACAGCAAGTCCTCCTGGCTGCGCCCACAGGAAGAGCGGCCAAGAGGCTTTCCGAGGCCACCCAGAAAGAAGCCAAGACAATTCATCGCATCCTCGAATACAACCCAAAGCAGGGCCGTTTCAGGAAGAACGAGAGATATCCGCTCCGGGCGGACGCGCTCGTCGTCGACGAATGCTCCATGGTCGACCTTCCTTTGATGTATTCTTTGATCAAGGCTACGCCTCCATGGATGCGAGTCATCTTGGTGGGCGACAAGGACCAGCTGCCTTCTGTGGGGCCGGGCAATCTCCTCCAGGACATCATCGAATCAGGCTGCGTCGAAGTGATGCGACTTGAGGAGATTTTCCGCCAGGAGCGAGACAGCCTGATCGTCTTGAATGCGCATCGGATCAACCGGGGCGAGAAGCTGATTTACCCGCCGCGGGAGGACCGGAATGCCGACTTTTATTTCCTCCACCACGAGGATGAGGAGAAAGTCTTCAAGACCATTATGAGCCTCTGCTGCTATAACATCCCTCAGAAATTCGGAGTGCCCGCGCTGACCCCGAAGATCCAGGTCATCAGCCCGATGTATAAGGGAATATGCGGAGTCGACAATCTCAATACCGAGCTTCAGGCCCGGCTGAATCCTCATCAGGAAGGTCTGAAGGTGGGCAACAGGGAGTTCAGAGTCCGGGATAAAGTCATGCAGATCCGCAATAACTACGACAAAGAAATCTTCAATGGAGACATTGGGTTTGTCCTCCATGTGGACAAACAGAATTTCCGGCTCCTGGTCGAATTTGATGGCCGCGAGGTCGGGTTCGAGAAGGATGAGCTGAACGACATCACCCATGCCTATGCCGTATCTGTCCACAAGTCCCAGGGCAGTGAATACCAAGCCGTAGTCATGCCGCTCCTGACCCAGCACTACATCCTGCTCCAGAGGAATTTGTTCTACACGGCCTTGACGCGGGCTAAAAAACTGAGCGTGATCGTGGGGTCCTACAAAGCGCTTTACATTGCCATCAAGAACGATAAGCCGGTCAAAAGGAACGGCCGCCTCAAGGAAAAACTGCAGCAAGGCCGGCCTTCCTTCCTGTCCTGAATTGACTTTGTTCATTTCTTTCTTCTATGATGAGGAAAAAAAGAGGAGGTGCAAGTGAAAAGGCCTATAGCTTCAACAGCGGTGATCAGTTTGCTGATCTTGGTTATGTGTTTGCTCGCGGCCGAAACGCTCATCGTCAAAGTCCAGTCGACGAGCCTGAGGAAGAACCCGAAATTTTATGCGCCCGCTCTTCTGACCCTTAGTGCAGGGGAGAAAATTGAGAAAATCAGCGGCCAGGATGGCTGGTTGCAAGTTAAAACAACCAACGGAGTCATCGGGTGGGTGCATTCAAGCGCGGTCCTGGTTCAGAAGTTTGACCTCATGGCTATGGACAAAGGCCTGAAAACCCAGGCCTCGGCCAGTGAAGTGGCCCTGGCCGGCAAAGGCTTTAACCAGCAGGTGGAAGAAAATTACCGGGCCGAGCATCGGGATGTGAGCTACGTCTGGGTGGATAAGATGATCCTGATCAAGGTCCCCGCCCCCCAGGTCGAGGAGTTTATGCGGCAGGGGCAGTTGGGAGAGTTTCGAGGTGCCAAATGAACAAGACGAAGATTTTGGCGCTGATTTGGGTTGGTTATTTTGCCGCGGTGTTTCTGGTCTCCTGTTCCGTCGTCCAACAGGGGGCAGACATCCTGACCACGACCGGCCAAATCTCGGAAAGTGACAAAAAGGCCATCGTCCAAACGAGCCAGGCTGTTCAGGCGACCTTTGCCGAGATCACCGAAGAACAGGAATACTATATCGGGCGCGGAGTGGCGGCCCTGATCCTTTCCCGTTATCAGGTCTATGATAACCCGTCCTTGACTACATATATCAACACGGTGGGCCAGGCTGTTGTTTATTTCTCGGACAGACCGGAGATCTACGCGGGATATCATTTTCTCGTCCTGGACACCGAGGAGGTCAATGCCCTGTCGGCTCCAGGAGGGCTGATCTTTGTCAGCAAGGGGCTTCTGCGCCGATGCAAAAATGAGGAGATGCTGGCGGACGTCCTGGCCCATGAAGTCGGGCACGTCTCGGCCAAGCACGGTTTGCAGTCGATAAAGAAATCCCGCCTTATCGATTTATTCAGCATCGTCGGGCAAGAGGCCGCCCGGCGGTATGGCCCCCAAGAATTGGCCCAGTTGACGAGTTTATATTCGGAGACCCTAGGGGACATTGTGGACACTCTCATTCTCAGAGGGTACGACCGGAAATTCGAGTATCAGGCGGATGCTCTAGCGGTTAAATTTTCGGCTGCAGCCGGGTTTTCACCGCAAGGTCTCGTGGATTTTCTCCAGACGATGGTCGGGGACTCCTCAGCCGTCTCGGGAAAGGGCTGGTTCAAAACCCACCCCACGTCCGAGCAAAGAATAGAAAAGATCCAAACAGAGGTCGCCTCTCTGAAAGCCGGTCTCGCGGGCGAGCCGATCCGGACAAAAAGATTCCAAAAAGCTGTGGCCGGGCTAAAATAAGATAGAGATATTCTTGGGAACAAAAGGAGCGTCCGGAACCCTGCCGCGGAAAAGGCTAATCCGGGGAATATTGGTGGGAGCGGCCGCGTTCGCTGCTGCTCTCCTGCTTCAGAGCCTGAGAGTCGCCCGGCCCCTGGAATGGAAATCCTGGGACCTCAGGCTGCGGCTTTTTTCAGACGCGTCCAAGGCGAGCCAGGACATCGTCATATTTCTCATTGACCAATATAGCCTCGATGTCTATGAGAAACAGCAGGGCTTGTCCTGGCCCTGGCCGAGGCAGGTCTATTCCGCCGTGATTGATTACCTCCGCCGGGGAGGGGCCAGGGTCATTTTTTTTGACCTGACTTTTTCCGAGGCGTCGCGCTCAGGGATCGAAGACGACGAGGATTTTGCCCGAGCGATGGAGCGCGCGGGAAATGTTTTCTTGCCCTTTTCCCTGAGCCAGAAAGAAGAACCCCTGGAGGAAACCCCGTCGGACCTTCTCAAGCGGTTCTCCCTTTCTCCGGGAGACCTTCCTTTGAAATCTTTTCCTCAAGCCGTTTCCGCGACCCTTCCGGTGCCGGCGCTTCTCAATGCTTCGAGAGGGGCGGGGAATGTCCTTTTCTTACCCGATCCTGACGGCATTTTCCGGCGTCTTCCCCTGGCCATTTTTTACCAGGACCTGATTATCCCTTCGATCCCCGTGGCGATACTTCGCTATGTCCGGGGAGGGGAGAAGCTGGCGCAAATTCCTCTCGACGAATCAGGCCGGATGATCGTCCGGTACTACGGGCCGGCCGGAACATACAAAACCTATTCCATTGCTGCTATTATTAATTCCTGGGCCCAGGTTGAAGAAGGGAAAGAGCCGCAGATTTCGCCCGGGGAATTCGCCGGAAAGATCGTCTTTATCGGCGCGTCTGCGTCCGGCCTCCTCGACCTCAGGCCGTCGCCTTTCAGCGCAGTCTATCCGGGTGTCGAAATACATGCTGCGGTCCTGGATAATATTCTGCAGGGTGATTTTGTCCGCACCCAGCCGCTTATCGTTTTTGTTGGCCTTGTTCTAGTGTTTGCTTTGTTGACAGCCGTGGGCGCATCTTTGCTGCGGAAGATCTGGCATATCGTGCTCTTCTTTTTTATCTGTTTGGCCATACCTTTTGGAGCGGCCTGGCTCGCCTTCAACTCAGGCTGGTGGCTGGAATTCATCGTCCCTGAATTTGCTGTTTTGACGAGTTTTATCGGCGCATCCCTTCTCAACTACAGCGCCGAGGGACGCCAGCGCCGTTTCATCAAGGGCGTTTTCCGGCATTATTTGAGCCCAGATGTCATCGAAAGGATCATCGAGAATCCTGCGCTCCTCAGCCTCGGCGGCGAGAGGCGGGAGATCACCTCGTTTTTTTCCGATGTCGCCGGGTTCACGTCGATATCAGAAGCCCTCTCGCCCGAGGAGCTGGTCAGCCTGTTGAACGAATATCTGGGGGAGATGACTGACATTATCCTTTCCACCGGAGGGACTTTAGACAAGTACGAGGGAGACGCCATCATCGCCTTTTGGAACGCGCCCCTTGACCAACCTGACCATGCTCTGAGGGCCTGCCGCGCAGCCCTGCGCTGCCAAAAGCGTTTGACTGAGCTTCGCGGCCGCTTCGAGGAAAAGTTCGGCCCGTCTCTCGCCATGCGCATTGGCCTTAATTCCGGGCCTGCGGTCGTGGGCAACATGGGCTCGAGCAGGCGTTTTGACTATACGGCCATGGGCGATACCGTGAACCTGGCGTCAAGGCTTGAAGGCGCATGCAAGCAGTATCACGTGCCCATTCTTTTGGGAGAGGAAACATTCGCCCGGGTCAACAAGGAAGTTGTGGCCCGGCCGGTCGATACGATCCGCGTCGTCGGAAAGAAGAAACCGGTTTCCATATACGAAATCATTGGAGAGAAGGGCGAGGTCCGAGAGACAGAACTTGAGAGGCTTAGAATCTTTGAGCAGGCCCGCCAGGCCTATCAGGGGAGAGACTGGGACACGGCATCAGGCTTGTTCGCAAAGCTTAAAGATGAACCGCTGGCAAAGCTCTATGCCGCCCGCTGCCAGAGCCTGAGACAATATCCTCCGCCGGAGGACTGGGACGGAGTTTTTGAGCTCAAAGAGAAATAGAAGGAAGGCCGCTTATGGAACTTGAATTCTGGGGCGTGCGCGGGACGGCTCCTGTGTCAAGCAGGAATAAGTTGAAATATGGGGGACATACGCCCTGCGCTGCAGTGACTGGCCCAGCTGGAGAGATGGTCATCATCGATGCCGGGACCGGCATTAAAGACCTCGGCGAGAAAATGATGGAGTCGGCAGGCGCGGGAGAAACGCACTATCATGTCTTCCTGACCCATTTTCACCTCGACCACATCATCGGACTTCCTTTTTTCGCTCCTCTTTATTCCCCCAAAGCCGTTTTCACCTTTTATTCCCCTCTTTCTCCGCAAGAGACGGAGAAGTGCCTGCGGGGAGTAACGGGAGGGAGGTATTTTCCCGTCGATTTCAGGGAGACGGCCTCTCGAAAGTCGTTCGTGAAGATCGAAGAGAAGAGTTGTTCGGTCGGGAAGCTCAGGATATCGGCTTGCCCCCTTCTTCATCCCCAGGGAAGCGTGGCCTTCAGGATCGAAGAAGGGGAGGGCAGCGTTGTTTTCGCCACAGATACGGAGCCTCCCGAGCAGGGGATGGATGAACGGCTGGCGTCTTTTATCAAGGGTGCCACTTATTTTATTTATGATGCCTTTTTTACTCCGGAGGAATTTTTGAGAAGGCAGGGCTGGGGCCACAGCACCTGGCTCGAAGGGACGAAGCTCGCCCGGCGGGCCGGCGTCCGAAAACTTGTTCTTTCTCACCTCAACCCTGATCATAATGACCGCCAAATAGACGAGATGGTCAGGCGGGCGAGGAAGGAATTCCGCCGGACTTCTGCCGCCCGGGAACGCATGCGCCTGAAAGTCTTATAAATTGTTTATAATAAATAATTTAATTGCGTGAGGGTCGATCATGAACTATCTTCAGCTCTTGGCTGCATTCCTTGCCTTGATCGGCGCCCTTGTTTTGTTTTTCTTGGCGCGCAGGGTTCTCGACAAACTCAAAAATTCCCGTGCTGCCGCTCCGGTCTTTTTTCTTTCCGGGCTGATCCTTCCCATCGTCTTTCTTGTCGTCGCCTTCTGTCTGAAGCTCGATCTCATGCGGAAGGGTTTCTCCCTGAGCCAAAAGTTCTATGATTATGTCAACGCCGCGATTATTTTTCTGGCCGCACTCTTCCTCATTCGTCTTGCCGATACCTGGCTCCTATACCGCTATAAAAGACGGCAGGTTTCTTTTCCTCTCCCCGGAGTGCTTCACGGTTTTATCCTCCTTGTTTTTTACCTGATCGTGCTTTTTACGGTTCTTAAGGGAATACTGGGGCTGAACATCACGCCCTTCCTGGCCACATCAGCCATCTTCACGGCCATCCTTGGCCTGGCTTTTCAGGGCGTCCTCAGCAATGTCCTGGCCGGGATTTCGCTCAACCTGACCAAGTCTTTCAGCCGCGGCGATTGGGTCAAGATCGGCCCGCATGAAGGAGTTGTTCAGGATACGAATTGGCGGGAGACGCTCATCCTTGACCGTGCTTCAAACATCGTCGTCATCCCCAACAATACCGTAGCTTCGGAGATGATCATCAATTTTTCGCAGCCTGATAGGAAGACGGCCCTGACCTTTCCCTTGAAGGTCGGATATGAGGCTCCTCCTTCCGTTGTCTGGGATATCCTGCGGGAGGCGGCGCAGGAAGTTCCCGATGTCCTCTCCTCGCCGGCTCCCGTAGCCTATATCTTGAGCTATGATGATTTCGGAATATCTTACCTGGCCAAGTTCTGGATCACCGATTTCGCCCGCAAAGACCCTATCTCCGCCGATGTCGCCCGGCTCATCTGGTATAAATTCAAGCGGAATAATATTGAGATTCCAGTTGCCCTGGCCGAGAAGGTCAAGGAAGTTGTTCAGGCGGTCGGAGCAAAAGAGGGACTGATTGCTGACGCAGAGGAAAAAGAGAGGACTTATGCGGACCTGCTCAACTCCGGTCTGCTGCGTTACCAGGAAGGGGAGAAGGCCGGGGAGCTTCTTGTTTCGCCGGAAGAGGTCCGGCAGCTCGCCGGTTTGGTGAGGCGGCAGAAATTTGCCCGAGGCGAAGTCCTTTTCCGGCAGGGTGAGCCAGGCGAGAGCTGCTATATCGTGGCCAAAGGATTGGTCAGAGGCGAAATAATTCACGAGGAAAAAAGAAAAAAATACACTTCAGAGTTTAAAAGCGGACCGGGCGGAATTTTGGGAGAGATGTCGCTATTCACCGGGCTGCCGCGCACAGCGACAGGCTTTATCGAAGAAGAAGCGGAACTCCTGGAGATAACCGCCGAAGATTTTGCCTTCCTGCTGGGCCAGAATCCCCAAGTGGCGGAAGTCATCGCCGACCTGGTGAGCTCCCGCAACCAGAAAAACCAGGAATTCTTAAAGAAGATCAGGGAGCTTTCGGAGAAAGATGTCGAGGCGAGCTGCAATAAGCAGTCGATTTTGGACCGGTTGAAAAAGCTGGTTTCACTGTTCAAGAGAAGCGGAAGTTAGTAGCCCGAAATTTGAAAATCCAGGGCAATTGCGCTATAGTAAACGCGCTCTTCTTATAGTTTTGGTTTTTCGAAAAAAGGGTGCCCCTGTAGCTCAGTATGGATAGAGCAATGGATTCCTAATCCATGTGTCGCCGGTTCGAGTCCGGCCAGGGGTACTTATCCCCCCATATGGTTGCCTTAACGGCGATTAAGTGAGATTCGCCAAAATATTCTTGACATCATCTGAGCCCTCAGATATAAGATTGTGGCGCAGCAAGATTGAGATGACTCAATTGACCGCCAAAAAACTTCCCCAAGCCAAAATAGAAAAGGATACGCTTCAGTATCTTCTCCGAGTCGACCGGGCAGGAAGACCCTTGGGATTTGAGGAAAAGGAGAAATGCCGCCGCGGGCGCGGCATTTGGCACAGCGCCTTTCTGGGAAGCGCCATCTCACCCAATGAAGCCCAGAAATCGGAATTGCGGTTTTCCGGACTTCCCGCGTTGAGGCGAGAGGTCGAAAATCAGCCAGGCGAACCTACGCCGTGGTTCCTCCTGGCTTTTGCCAAACTCCCCAAAAGGTAGCCCGGCACCCGATGATCAGCGTTCAAGAGGTTCGCTTATCCCTGCTAGCCCAGTTTAGCCTTTTATACAGGACTCTTTTTTATTATTGGTCTAATCGGTCTCTTCGAGCCTGGGCCCGGCTGGTCGCGTTTCCTTTCCGCAGGCTCCTTGGCCATCCTGCTCCTATTTTCGTGGATATTGCCACAACTTACAGGTGTCAGTGCCGCTGCGTTCACTGTTCTGCCGAGGGACACAAGCAAGCTCATGAAGAAGAGATGGATACCGCGGAGATAAAATCCGTCATAGACCAGGCCCGTAACATCGGAGCCCTTCAAATCATTCTCACGGGAGGAGAACCGTTGCTCAGAGATGATACCATCGAGATCGTCCGTTATGCCCACGAGGCCGGAATGATCACGCGGCTCAACACCAACGGACTTCTTCTGAACCGCAAGACCGTCTCTGAGCTCAAGAAAGCTGGTCTCACTATCTGCGCGGTTTCTCTGGACAGCGTCGATGCCGAGACCCATGACAATCTGCGCCAAGTGCCCGGCATCTATGCTAAAGCTCTAGCAGGAATCCGACTTCTTCGGGAGTTTCGTCTTCCCGTCGAAATTCTGACTTATGCCGTCAAAGAGAACCTGGAGTCCCATCTTCGGGAGATAACGGCTCTGGGCAGACGACTCGAGCTATCGCTCTTATTCATCTTCTTTCCCATCGCCTCCGGACGCTGGTACTCAGCCTTTGACCAGATGCTCAATCCAGAGGAAAGGGCAGTTGTCCGCAGGACCCAAAGCGTCACCTTTGTTTACTCGGAAATTCCCACCAAAGGATCTATCTGTTGCCACTGCCAAAAATATTTTATTTATTTCACTTCCTCTGGCGACGTTAAGCCCTGTCCTTTTTTTCATCCCCGCATAGGGAACATTCGAAAGCACCCTCTGAAGGATATGTGGTATCGATACTGTTCTGAGCTCAAGTTCAAATTTAGGGACGACTGTCCCCTCAACAATGCTCGCGACAGGGGTCTCTTCGAAAGCTTTGTCGAATCATTTGCCCAGAGATATGCGGGACTCCGGTAGCGGATGATGAACAAGGACCTTTGCCTCCATCAAGGGAAAGGCCGGGCTAAGAGGCTAGCCGAAGGGAAAAGAAGAAAGCCGGAAGACAACATCCCTCTCTTTTTCATATCCGCTACCCTTCCTATTTTAATAATTCTATCCCGTCGGGCAGAATTCGCAATGAATAAGAAATCGTTTTCCGTTTGTCTTAGTCGACCTTCAGCGGCATGACCGGTCCAAAGAGAGTGAACCCTGAGTCCTGGAGGACCTTCTTGAAGTTCTCGACGTCCTTCTGGTAGAACTCGTTGACTTGGTTGAGGAATTCCTCCGCCTTCGGCTTAACCTTGTCATACTTGACTTGGGCAGCCTGCGAGATTGGCTCGATCCCCGCCCCCGCGATTCCGGAAACAGCCGTCATAACCTGGTAGCTGAGACCCTGCGACCGGTCGGCCATGCCCTGTTTCTTGGGCGTCGGGTTGAGCCTCTCAGTGAGCTCTTTCAGCTTTTTCTCGAGCTCGTCCGCTGCCTTGGTGATATCGTCCGACTTGGGATTCCGGCCCGTCCGCGCATACTCCCGAACGGTTTGAATTGCTCGCTGCGTCTGCTGCAATTGACGGTTGGCACGCATGATGGCGCGGGAGAGTCCTTGGGCTGCCTTGCCCTTTTCATAGTTGGCTTTGAGAATGTCAAGGTCGATTTTGAGCCTGGGGTCGGGTTTAACCTCAAACGTATCGCTGACTTCCTGGTCTTCGTACTTGACCTTGACCGTATACTTGCCGGGAAGGGCCTGCAGGCCCATGGCTCTTCTGCCGAAGAACATCATCCCACGGGCCTCTGTTTGCTCCTGAGCCTGCGTCTCTGGAGAGGGAGGTTCCGTTTCCCGGAGGTCCCAGCTTGTGCGGTTGATGCCCTTGTTCTCCGGGCCGAAGAGCTGGCTCACAAATTTTTCTTGAGGATCCAGGACGGTAATCTGGACGTTTGTCTTTTCCTGACCCGTCGTCCCCCGCCCTCCGAACTCCATCATGCCCATCATTGCGCCAGGCTGAGCGGCGGTCTCCCTTCTCTCCTCCCCTCCCGCTTTTTCTTCCGGTTTCTTCTCCGTGGGTGTTAGATAATAGGTGATGGAGGCGCCCTGCGGCTTGTTTTCGCCTGCGAATACCGTGTCCCCGGGACTCTGGAGCGCACTCATCCTTCCCTGCTGGAACTCATACGCGTCGGGCACATTAAAGAGGTAGAGCTTTTTCTTGGTCACTTCTTCAGAGAGTTCCCGCAGCGGCGAAATATCGTCGATGACATAGAGCGAACGGCCGTGGGTGGCGATGATGAGGTCGTTTTCTCGCGGCTGGATAGCGAGGTCATAAACGGGACAGGTTGGAACACCCTGCGTCCATTTGGCCCACTTGGCGCCGCCGCTGAGGCTGAAGAAAAGACCGAATTCCGTGCCCGCGAAAAGCAGGTTCTTGTTCATGGGATCTTCTTTAATGGTCATGCAATAGCCGTCGAGATCAGGAGTGACCAGGCTCCTCCACGTCTTGCCGTAATCGTTGGTCACAAAAACGTAGGGAGTGAAGTTTGAGCGGCGATGGTCGTCGATGACGATATAAGCCGCGGCTTCATCAAAATGCGAAGCCTGGATATGGGGCACATAAGCTCCCTTGGGCGCCTGCGGTTTTTTCCCTGATACCAGGCTCAGCGAGACGAGTTCCCAGGATTTTCCGCCATCGCGGGTGAGCTGGACATTCCCGTCGTCTGTTCCCACCCAGATCAACCCCTCCTTGAGCGGGCTGGGCTCGATGCTGATAATGGAGCAGTGGTTCTCGGCGCTTGATATATCGAGAGTCAACCCACCGGTTTCTGACTGCTTCTGTTTTTCCGGGTCGTTAGTTGTCAGGTCAGGGCTGATGATCTCCCATGTCCGGCCCTTGTCGGGACTCCGATGGACAAACTGGCTCCCGTAATAGATGGTTGCCGGCTTAAAGGGATCGACAGCAAACCCGGCATTCCAGTTGTAGCGGTGCTTTATCTCGGACTCGGTGGGAACGATGTTGCGGTTCGTCCCGGTCTTGGTATCGAAATAATACAGGTTCCCGCCCTGGGACATGCCGTAGCCGCAGGTCGGGTCTTCCGGGTCGGCGGCGGCGTCAAACCCGTCTCCTCCTCCGACGGTCAGCCACATATGGCTGAAAACCGCCCTTTCCATCAGCGAATAGGAGGGGCCGCGCCAGGTGCCGTTGTCCTGGAGCCCCCCGTAGAGATAATAAGGAATCTGCATGTCATAATTGACGTGATAGAATTGGCCGAGAGGCAGGTTCTCGACAAACCGCCAATTTTTCCCCCGGTTTGTGCTGATGACGACACCGCCATCGTTGCCGGCGATCATCCACTCGCCGTCGGGATGAATCCACATGGCGTGATGGTCGGAATGGGCTTGTCCAAAGCCCGCGAGCGGCTGGAAAGTCTTCCCTCCGTCCTCGCTGACCCGGAGCTGCGTCTGGAGCATATAGAGGATATCTTCGTGCGCGGGATTAACGAGAATCCGGCTGTAGTAGAAAGGCCGGTTATCGATCGTGGGATCGGAGTTGATCACCTGCCAATTAAACCCGCCATCGGTGGACTTCAGGAGGACATTGTTTTTGGCTTCGACGAGAGCATAAGCGATCTCGGGTTTGTTGGTCGCAAAGCCAATGCCGCAGCGTCCGAGGTCTCCGGCGGGGAGGCCATTTTTCTCAGTCTGCTTCTCCCACTTCTCTCCAAAGTCGGTGCTGATGTAGATGCCGCTGCCCGGCCCTCCGGAATTGAAAAACCAGGGCCAGCGCCGGTGCTCCCACATCGCCACAAGGATCTTATCCGGATTTGAAGGATCCATGGCCATGTCGGAGACGCCTGTCTTCTCATTGACGTAGAGAACCTTCCTCCATGTTTTCCCGCCGTCGGTGGTCTTGAAAACCCCGCGCTCGGTGCTGTCTCCCCATGTGGCACCCATAGCTCCGACCAGGACGACATCAGGATTATCCGGATGGATCAGGATCTCAGAGATTCTCTCTGTTTTTTCCAGACCCATGAGCTTCCAAGTTTTCCCGGCGTCAAGGGTCATGTAGACTCCGCGGCCGACGCTGACCGAATTCCGCGGCGCAGCTTCGCCAGTGCCGACCCAAACGTGGCTGGGATTGCGCGGATGGATGGCGATGGCGCCAATGGAAGAAACAGGCTGGTCGTCAAAGACCGGAGTCCAGGTCAGGCCAGCGTTTGTGGATTTCCATACGCCTCCCGCGGCTGCGCCAACATAGATGATTTTGGGGTCTGACGCTGCCGCCTCAATCCAGCCGATCCGGCCGCTCATATTGGCCGGCCCGATCGAACGCGCTTTAAGTCCGGCAAAAATATCCTGGCTCGTCTGGGCTGGCAGGCTGAGGGCGAAGACTGCGAAAGCCAAAAGCAAAGCTAGGGATTTGATTAACAATTGACGATTCATCTTTCCTCCTCTCAGAAAAATTTGTTTGCCCACCTCGTTCCCATCCAGCGATAGTGAGGAAGCATAAATCCGAGCTCGGAACATGTCAAGGACGGCTGGAGAGCGCCAAAAAGCAACTTTTATTTTGAATACGCGTATATACAGATATGAGGCTGATTTTTGTCTTGGAATGCCTTTCTTTGCAGCCCCATAGTTCATTTCCCAATCAAATTAGGAGGAATCCATGAAGATCTTAAGCCGGCGAGATTTCCTCAAGACCGGCGCCACCGCGGCCGCCGCGACGGTCGCCTCACCTCTGCTCTCCAAGGGCTGGTATGCCCTGTCCGGAGCCGAACCCCCGGGCTACTTCGAACGGGAATTCGGAATTACGGATGCCCTCTGCCGCAAGGTTTTAACTGAGGCCCTGGCCAAGGGCGGAGAGTTTGCCGACCTCTATTTCGAGCATACGATCAGCAACTACTTGATCCTCGAGGACGGCAAGGTCAACCGGGCCTACAGCGATATCGCCCTTGGCATGGGAATCCGGACCGTTAAGGGCGACCAGGTCGGCTTCGGTTTCACCCAGGAGCTCAGCGAAAAGCCCATGCTGGCCGCGGCTGCCACCGCCGCCACGATCGCATCCGGCTCGGGCAAAGGAGTAGCTGGACGATTCAATCCGCTGAAGCTGGCTGACTACTACCCGCTCAAGACCCTGTTCACGGCCGTCCCACTCGAGTCCAAACTCCCGCTCGTTCAGACTGTAAACGACCGTTGCTTCGCCCTTTCACCGCTGGTCATTAAGGTCAACGCTTCCTTCCACGACCAGCAGAAACGGATCCTCATCGTCTCGAGTGACGGTGTCAAGGCCGAGGACCTTCAACCCCGGACCTACCTGGCCGCGACCGTAGTCGCCGAGAAGAACGGGAAGCGCGAGCGAGCCGGCTGGAACTTTGGCGGACGCCGGGACTTTTCGTTCTTCACCCCGGCCGTCGTAGAGGAGTTGGCCAAGACGGCCACCGACCGCGCCCTATTCCTGTTTGAGGCCGTTCAGCCCCCGGCCGGTGAGATGCCGGTCGTCCTCGGCCCCGGCGTCACAGGCGTCCTCCTTCACGAAGCAATCGGGCACGGCATGGAGGCCGATTTCAACCGGAAAAAGATCTCGACGTACTGCACGATGATCGGCCAGAAGGTCGCCGAACCCTTCGTGACCATCGTCGATGACGGGACTCTGCCAAACCAACTCGGCTCGATCAATGTCGACGACGAGGGAACACCCGGACAAAAAAC
>CAZOKP010000063.1:2956-15956 GCA_964580435.1 uncultured Eubacteriales bacterium | reverse complement strand
TGCCCATGCCTCCGATTCCGGCCAAAACGATGGAGACGCGTTTCTTCATTTCCTCCTCAATAGCGAGCCCAGCGGTGATATTCATCCAGCATGGCCATGAAATTATCGTACCGGCTTCCCACGGCCACACTGTGGCTTGTGCCGAGGATGAATCGGCCGCCGCGCTTGGCGCATTCCATGGCCCGGCGGACATCCCGCCGGACATCTTCAGGTGTTCCGACGATGAGGTTTTCGAGGGAAACGCCGCCCCAGAGCGTGATCTTGTCACCGTAGTTATTCTTCAGAGCGCAAATATCCATTCCCGCCGAACCCTGAATGGACTGGTAGGCATCAAAACCGATTTCGATGAAAAAATCCATGTAAGCACTCACATTGCCGCAGCTATGAAGGACGACCTTTTTCCCGTATTTCTGGCGGAGATTCCTTACCCTGGATTTGTTCGCCTCCAAAAAGAATTCTCTGAACATGGCGGGGCTGATGAACGGGCCGGTCTTATGGCCGAAATCATGGGAAAGCAGAACGGCGTCCGAATCAGGGTGGACCATGATCTCGTCGGTGAGGTTTTGTTCCTTAAGGAAATAGGCTGTTGCCGCTTTCACCAGCTCGGGATTCTGGATGATGGCCATTGACCCCCGCTCGAAGTCGCCCAAGAAGACGATGCCGACGATCCCTCCGGACGGCCCGCAGATAAATTTTTCCTGCTTAAGCTCTTGGATAACGGCATCGAGAATTTTCCAGGAACGGGGGTCGCGCTGCGGTTGGGGCGGTTGTCTGTGGAAATCCTGCAGGGAATATGTCCGGGCCTCTTGGACGGGGTCCTTGACGCAGATGATGTCTTCGGCCTGGGGAGAATACTTATAGATCCGTCCGTTTTTGTCCTCCCAGGTGGAGTCATCGGTTTTCCGCGGCGGCGGGTCGTCCGTCTGCGGTGGAATCTCCCATGTGGCCATCGGGAAGGTGACGATATCAAGATCGAGCCGGCGATGGAGCTCGATGTGGTCCTTGAGATAGCTTTCGGCGACTTCGGCGTGGCGTCCTTCCCAGAAGGCTATCTGGGATCTGGCTTTGGCCCGGAGATAGGTCTCGTGGCCGACGATCTTTTCCACGGTGTCGAAATCGATGGCGAATTCGCCCCAAGGGACGCGGTCGGGAATAAGCCCCTCTAATATTCGCCGGACTCGCTCTTTGGAATTCATGGCTATTTTCGAACGGGCTCTTCGAGGAGGTTGACTTCCCTGAACCGGCGCGTTTTCGGGCTGAACCTCAAGGTCTTGATCTCGAACGGAGAGAGCCTGATTTTCTTCTTGGCCGGGGCCCATGGCAGCGAAAGCGTGGTTGTCCGATTCGCTCCCGCGGGCTCAAAAAGACGGATGATGAGGTCCCCACCGTTTTCGGCCTTTTTTAGCGCGGCGACTTGGGCAGTCTTATCGCTGAGGACGACGAAGGGCTTGGTTTTTTTGTCGCCGCCGGGCGGAAAATAGACGAGGACAAAAGGCTTTTCGTTTTTCCCCAAAGCTTCCCGGTCTATAAGCCTCAGCCGTGACGAATCACTGCCGCCGTTAACCCAAAAGCGGAAAAATCTTTCTCCCTGGTCGATGCGGGGCACATACCGGTCCTGAGCGATCATGGGACCGGAAGGCACGGGGTCTGCAGAATACGCGGCCGACCGGAGGAGCGAAAGGCGAAACTCCCCGTCGAGAAAATCGGAACCGTATGTGCCTTCATTAATGCAGGTGAAAGCCGCGGCTTCGCTTTCGGAGACGACTGCGACCCATTTCTGAGCGACTGCTTCATTCCCGTTTGATGGTAGTTCGGCTACGCCATAGGCGGTCTGTCCGATATATCGGCCTTTCTTGAGGAGCGTAGGCACGGCGAGCTTAAGCATCTTGTCTTTTTCGTTCCAGTGGATGCGCAACTCGATTTCGACCTCAGTGCCTTTTTTGGGCAGTTTGTATCTCTGAAAAATGGTAGAGTTGCCGAAGGCCAGGACCGCCTCAACGATGGCTCTCACAGGTCCGTCTTCGACCACGCGCACAGAGTTCAGAGGGCCGGTGGCAATCCCAGAGACAATGCTCCCTTTGTTTGGGGGCGCGAGTTCAAACCGGCCGGCCAGCTCGCGGAAGCTCTTCGCTGTCATTGCCCAGGGGTCGGCGGTATCGTTCATGACCAGAGGCAGAAAGGCATTTTCCCCTAAGAAATCGAAACCGTTTGCTCTATAGCAATCAATAAGACCGGTCTGGGCATTGATGACAACCTCCAGTTCTTTCGTTTTAAAAAAGATTCTTCCGCCTTTTTCCTTAAGCTTTGGGATGGGTTTAGATGGGGTCCTTACCAACCGGCAAGAGAACCGGTTCATTCGGCTGGGCCCGAGTTCGGCGGCGAAGACGACTTTCTTACGCCACTCGACATTGAGGTTGCTGGCTTCTTTTTCCGGCTGAGAGGGGAGAGGCCTGCCGTCCTTATAAACTTGGGGAAAGAGATAGCCGCCCGACCAGTTGATCTCGTAGGGCTCAAATTCGCACTCGACAAGAGTTTTCGTTTTGAAAGGATGATAATTATAGATAAGGATGGGGATTTCTCCTTTTTCTGCCTCCGGTTCGCGGGCGGCAAAGGCAAAGAACGCTCTCGCTTTGAGCCTGGAGAGTGTTTCTAGGCCGTGGTCAAGCCGCCGCAAGGACGACTCCTCGGCCGGCTCGATGGACGAGCCGGGAAGGATATCGTGGAACTGTGTGAAAGCGAGGTCGAGGAGCGCTCCCCCGAGCTCTTTGTGGGGATATTTCATGAACCCCTGGTAGTATGCGGCGGAAACCATTTTTTCCGTTGAAAAGAATTCATTCTCGAGGCGCCGGTGTTTCTGCTTGATGCGTGCCATCGTCGTATAGCAGCCTGCAGCCCACGGGTTCATGTCCTTTTGATACTTTGGGAGGGATGGTCTTCTTTTCCGCAATTCCCGGAAATACGCTTGAGGATGAGAATGGAGAATCTCGAAATCCTTCTTCTCTTTTATCAGTTCCTCGATCTGGATGAGGTCGGCGCGAAAAGCTCCCCCGCCATGATTTCCCACGCCCCAGAGCAAAAGGCTCAACTCCCTGTCCGGGTTGGCGGCGATCCAGTCCAGGACCTTTTTCCTGGCCCCGCCGCCTGCGGAATTGTAATGGGCAGAAATGCGTGTCGCCATGACCTCTGAGCCGTCGAAACCCCCCCAGAGAAAATCATCAGCGGGGAGCGGACAGTCAGGTTGGGTCGGCCGGCAGAAAATATAGGAATCATAGCCCGCCTTGGCCATGATCTGGACCAAGCCTTGTGTATGTCCAAAGGGATCAAGGTTGGAAGCCGTGGTGACGTCGACCCCGAATTTCTCTTTGAAATACGCTTTTCCCAACAGGATCTGGCGGACGAACGATTCGCCGCTGGGCATATTGCAGTCAGGCTGAAGGTGCCATCCGCCCAGGATGTGCCACCTCTTCTGTTTGACCAGCCGCTGAATTTTTCTGAAGAGGGAGGGCTCGAAGGCTTCGACCCAGCGGTAGAGGATGGCTTCATTGTGGTTGAAGACAAAGGTCTTGAATTCATCACAAAGCGAGGCCGCAGCACGGAACGTAGACAGCGCCTCCCCGGCACCTTCCTCCCAGTCCCAGAGCCAGACGGGGTCGAGATGAGCATTGCAGACGAGATGGATTCTTTTCTTAGGCATGCGCTTTTCTCCCTAGTTTTTGACCTTCTCCAGAGATCGAGGAATCCAGGCTTTGACGCGAAGGTAAAAATGCTCTTCAACTTCCATAGGTTTAACATTATAATGCTTCATTCCTATGGTCTTCAATCGGTGCCAAATGACGGAGAAACAGCGATGGATCTGAGCTCACTTTTAGAGTCCAATCTTTTCACTTGGGTTGTCCTGCCCGTTTTGATTTTCACGGCCCGCATCTTCGATGTGACCCTCGGCACGATCCGCATTGTCTTTGTTTCGAGGGGGGAAAAGGTCCTGGCCGCGATTTTCGGTTTTTTTGAGGTGCTGATCTGGCTTTTGGCTATCGGCCAGATCCTGAAGAATCTGACCAATGTCTTCTGCTATTTAGCCTATGCCGGGGGGTTTGCCACCGGTAATTTTGTGGGGCTCTATCTTGAAGAAAAACTGGCTCTGGGCACCTTGGTCATCCGCCTCATCACCGGCGAGGATGCCTCGGAGATGACCGAGTTCTTGAGAGGGCGAGGCTACGGCGTGACGAGCGTTGACGCTCAAGGCATCTCGGGGAAAGTGAACCTCGTTTTCATGATCATCAAGCGGAACCAGTTCCGCAAGGTCGTGAAAATCATTCGGTCATTTCATCCGCGGGCTTTTTATTCTGTGGAAGATGTCCGGCATGTCAGCAAAGGTGTTTTCCCCACCGAAGAACCCGCTCGAGAAACGGGCGGACAAAAATAATAAGTGCTAGTTAGGGCAGGGCAGGCCGGTGAGCGGTCTCCTGAGGAGGGGACGGGAAAGGCAGGCCTAGGCTACATTTTGGTCGATGCTGCGGAAGCGGCGTCAGAATTTTCATCTTCGTCTTCGAGCTCGCTCTCCACGCCAAGAAGCTTGGCTGTGCCTTCATAGATCATCCTGTAGGATTTTTTGGATTCCTGAAGTTCGGCCAATCTTTCCCGGACCTTCTGGAGTTCCTTCTCGATCAGGGCATCGACTCCCTCGAGTTGTCTCTTCGCTTCCTGCATCGTCTTCTTGTAAAGATCCTCTTGGTCTTTGCTTAAAGGCATTCCTTTACTCCTTTACTGGCGGATTTATCTTGAAATTGAAATCATATGATTTCCAGACCTTAACATTGACGCCATCTTTTTGAGCGGGGGTGAATTTCCACTGTTTGAGGGCATCCCCGGACGCCTTTTCCAGGCTTGTCCCGTTCTTGATGCCCTTAAGGATCTCGGTCCTGACGACATTCCCTTTTTCATCGATCAAAGCGTTGACGCTTATGGTCCCCTGTATGCCCATGTTGAAGGCCAGAGAAGGATATTTCGGC
This sequence comes from uncultured Eubacteriales bacterium, assembly GCA_964580435.1. Lineage (GTDB taxonomy): Bacteria > Acidobacteriota > Aminicenantia > Aminicenantales > UBA8522 > CAZKEW01. Next base: position 10,947 of record CAZOKP010000063.1, on the reverse strand, counting down.
TCGATTCTCTTTATCAGGACAGGGCTGACATCGACGTTGTCCATGGTGACCAGGTCTCCAAGCTTAGCTTTAGGGGGCGATGGTTCGCTGACCTGAGGCTGCGCTGCTGACTGTTGCGAGATGTCTTCTTGCTGATTTGTATCAGCCGGCGGAGACTGCTCAGAATTCTGCTGAGTTGGTTCTGACCTGGACTCAACCGGTTGCACACTCAGCTGCTGAGGAGGGGTGCTCGTCGGCAGAGCGGGCGCAATCTGTTCAACAGCGTCGGAAGCTTGCTCTCCCTCGGGCTTGGCGGCTGTCTTTTTGGGCTCCGGCTTGGCAGCGGGTTCCTGTGATACCTCGGAGGGCGTGATTTCGTTTTGCCTGGCAGAGAACTCGGACGGAAGAGCCTGTTGGACAGAGGAGACCTGTTCCCGTGGAGGCTGGCCCGCTTTTTTTGATTTGAGAATGTAAAAAGTGGCACTGCTCGCTATGAAAATAAAGGCGACCAGGCCTCCGATAAAAAGGAACGTCGTCTTCTTTTTTCTGGGCTCGGCATACTCATGGAACAAAGTGCCCTTTTTCTCAACCGGTGCTTCTTCTGTTGCAAAGGGGAATCTCTCGACTTCAATGGAAGCCTTTTCCAGGTTCAGGTGGATCTTGTCAATCTCGATGAGCGTCTGATCGATTCCGAACGGGGCTTTTTTAACGTCGAGATGAATCTTCGATGCTGAAAACGGGATATTGTTCCCGGCTATTTCTTGATGAGGCATTCTCTCCTTGATCTCTTTGGCAATGGGGATCTTTTCTTTTTTCTCCGGCCAGGGTTCCGGCTTCGGGAGGGCGGGAGTTTTCAGGAAGGGCTCGGGTTTGACCGCTTTTGGCTCGGAGACATGTTTCAATTGGGGAGTTATTCTCAATTCAGGTCTCGCGGTCTCGACGCTTTTCTTCTTCTCTTCCAGTCCCAGCCCGCCGATGGCCCCCTTAAGCATGGCCTCGATCTCTTTATCCACGTTCAGCTTGGGCTCTGGTTTCCTCTCCTTGACTTCCTTCTTCCGGACGGGACCGGCAAAGGACGATACAGCCGCTTGGAGTTCCTTTTCGATTTCGTCGATGTCTTTGTTCATTGTTGGCTCTCTTGGCACGGGTTTGGGCGTCAAGACGTCCCTCGCCGCGGGCGGAGCGGTTCTTGGCGCAGCCGTCTCGACTTGCTTCCGGGGTTCACTTTCCTTTCCTTCGACAAGGAGATGAAGCATCTTGGAGCGGAGCTCATCCTTGTTCCAGGGCTTGGTGAAGAAGGCCGAGGCGCCATAGATATGGGTGGCTTCAAGCTTGCAGGATGGCTCGCGGTAGATTCCCGTGACGACGATGACAGGCGTCTTTTTGAGGGGATCTTGCGTTATTTTTCTGCAGAGTTCAAACCCGTGCAATTTTGGAAGCATGGGTTCCAGGATAACCAGGTCAAAATCCTCGGCTTTAAATTTCTCATATCCGGATAAACCGTCTGATGCCGTGACAGCCTGGAATCCCTCTTCGGACACAAGATTCGAGAGGGAGACGAGCGATTCTTCGTCGAAATCCACGATCAGGATTTTCTTATCTTTCATCGGTTTCCCAGAACCTTTGTTTCTCCATGCCGGCCTAGCCTGTCAGAGAAGCAGGCTTTTCGGTGGCAGCACACCATTTATTTCACTGGGGAAATGGAGGGTCAATCACCCTTTGAGGTGATTTTGAGGATGAATTTATCCCCCCTGGAGCGTGGAGAGGGAAAAACCGTTCAAATGTTCGCTATTTAGGTTGGTTTTTAGAATGTTTGAATCGGGAAGGATCTTGCCTTGACTCCAGTCGTCCGCCACTGAGGAGGCGCGCGATCAATCTGTGCTAAAATAGCCAAAGAATAAGAAGCTCATGAGGCATTCATGATCCGCGTGACTGAAGTTCAGGCCAAGAGCATCCTCAATAAATCCAAAATTTTTGACTACTGCGTGAATGCCTATACCGGATGCCAGGTCAACTGCCGCTACTGTTATGCCCGCCTTTTCATGAGGCGCTATTCCGGCCACAGCGAGCCCTGGGGTGCTTTTGTCGATGTCAAGATTAACGCGCCGGAGCTCCTCAGAAAACAGCTTGTCCGGGCCAAGAGGGGAACGGTCTGGCTGTCCTCAGTCTGCGACCCTTATCAGCCGCTCGAAGCCGATTATAAACTGACCAGGCGGTGCCTCATCGAGCTGGCCGAAAAACAGTTTCCCGTGAACGTGCAATCGAAACGAACGCTCCTCCTGCGCGACCTCGACGTCTTCGAGACATTTCGAGAGATTGAAGTCGGGATGACCATCACCACCGGCGACGAACGGCTCGCCAGGCTATTCGAGCCCGGCGCTTCTCCCGTCGGGGAAAGAATCGGGGCGCTCGGGAAGGTTCATTCGCGGGGCATCCGGACTTTTGCTTTTATCGGGCCGCTGCTTCCGGGAAATCCCGAACAGCTCGTCGCTTCGTTGGACGAGAAAGTGGACCGGATACTCATCGACCGGATGAACTATCTGGATACCATGAAAAGCTTTTACCTCAAGCTCGGCCTGGACGCGGCTATGTCCGACCGCTTCTTCGAGGAACAGGCCCGCAGGCTGGCGGCCGCAGCGGCGAAGCGCCGCCTTCCCTTCGAGATTCTTTTTTGATTGGGTCAGGTTGCGTTGGAGGTAGCATTCTCTTATAATTCGGCTTTAGCCGTAATGACATCAGAATGATCAAAACAGGAGCAAATTCACCCAAAAACCCACAAGAGAGAGGAAAATAGGATGAACGAACCCTTTGCTGATGCGGCCAGACCAAAAGTCACCCCTCCTCTTCACCAGAACTTCCTTTCCGCGGCGCTTTGGAACCGAACCTTCCGCGAGGCTGCCCGGCGAGATCCTCAGGCCGTCCCGCTGGTAATCGGGCTGGAAAGGACGGACGGCTCCCTCTCCCGCTACGAGACTACTGTATTCCCATCGGAGCACTCGCTCTTTAAGGCCAGCCTCCGCTATGCTGAGCGCCTGGTCAAGTCGCTTCTCTGGATGAAGGGAGGATACAAGGTCATCGTCGGCGGCCCCGAAAAAGTCGGGGAGCATATCAAGAACGCCTATTCGCGCAAGGGCTCGAGGGCTTTTGATGCGGGCCTTATGTCCACAGCTTATGACCAAAAGTTCACCGTCGAAATTGCCGCTCCTGACGCTGTCCCGGCGGCGCAGGAAAAGACCCGGCCCCTGGGAAGGCACCTCGACGGCTGCCGCATCGGGTTTGACCTCGGAGCCAGCGACCGGAAAGTCTGCGCCGTCGTCGAAGGAGAGTCGGTGTTTACCGAGGAAGTCCCTTGGGATCCCCGTAACCAGACCGACCCGGCCTATCATTACCATCAGATCATGTCGGCCCTGCACCAGGCCGCGTCCTATCTGCCCCGCGTTGACGCCATCGGCGGGAGCGCCGCCGGAATCTATATCGACAACCAGGCCATGGTCGCTTCGCTCTTCCGGGGCATACCCAAGAAGCTCTTTAAAAAGACGATTAGGAAGATGTTCCTGAGGATGCATAAAGAGTGGAAGATCCCTCTGGAAGTCGTGAACGACGGCGAAGTCACGGCCCTGGCGGGGTCGATGTCCTTGAACACCAACCGCATCCTTGGCGTCGCCATGGGCTCGAGCCAGGCCGGTGGCTATGTCAATGACCGCGGAAACATCACTGGGTGGCTGAACGAGCTGGCTTTCGCTCCGATCGACTATCATGAGCTGGCCCCCGTTGACGAATGGTCCGGGGATATCGGCTGCGGAGTCCAATATTTTTCGCAGCAGGCTGTTTTCAGGCTCGCCCCAACCGCCGGAATCGGCCTCGATGAAACACTGCTGGCCGTGGACAAGTTGAAGGCGGTTCAGGAACTCCTCGGCAGGGGGGATGAGCGGGCGAAGCTTCTCTTTGAAACGATCGGCTGTTATCTGGGATACGGCATCGCTCATTACGCCGATTATTATGACATGGCCCATGTTCTCGTTCTCGGCCGCGTGACTTCAGGCGAGGCGGGGCCGATTATCGTAGACAAAGCGAGAGAAGTCCTTCGCGCCGATTTTTCCGATTTGGCCGGCCGTCTGGCGCTCCATCTCCCGGACGAGGAGAGCCGTCGTGTCGGCCAGGCCGTTGCGGCGGCCAGCCTGCCGGTCATTGAGAAAGAGGAGAGATAAAAAATGGAACTCACGCTGAGGAAGGCCAACAACGAGATTTTTGTCCCTGACGGCCTGCCGGTCATGGAGGCGATTTCGAGGACAACCTATATGGGCATAGCGGCCCATCCCGATGACCTCGAGATCATGGCTTTTCACGGAATTTTGAAGTGCTTCGGGAGCAAGACGGACTGGTTTTTTGGGATCATTGCTACGGATGGCGCCGGGAGCCCACGGGACGGGTTCTATAAGGAATATACCGACGAAGAAATGAAGGTCGTGCGCAAGAAGGAACAGAAAAAGGCCGCCATAGTCGGCGAATACGGCGGCGTGGCTTTCTTGAATTACACGAGCGCGGAAATGAAGAACCCAAAAAACATCAATTCGAGGGACGACATCAGGGACCTCCTGTCCTTGGCCAAGCCGCGTTTCGTTTATAGCCATAATCCTGGAGACAAGCATGATACGCACGTTGCTGTGGGCTTAAGGACAATTCAGGCCATAAGAGAGCTCCCGCCGGAACTCCGGCCCGAGCGCCTTTATGGCTGCGAGGTCTGGCGGGACTTGGATTGGCTGGGTGACGAGGACAAAGTCGGGCTGGATGTCTCGGAGCATCAGAACCTGGCCACGTCGCTCGTCAGCGTCTATGATTCCCAGGTCTCGGGTGGAAAAGGCTATGACCTGGCCACGATCGGCCGGCGCCGCGCCCACGCCACCTACCATGCGACCCATGACGTGGATGTCTCGACCTCGATGATCTTCGCTATGGACCTCACCCCTCTTGTCGAAGACAGGACTCTGGATATCAAGGAATTCGTCAATCGCCATATCGACCGGTTCGCGGCCGACGTCAGAAAAAGAATCGAGAAGCTGACCTAGGGCCGCGGGTTTCAGCTGGATGCTGAATGGATATACTTTCAAACCTATTTTCGATAAAATAGATGAGATGAAACGAGGGAGATTGACATGAGCCGAAAATTCTATATCGAAGGACACAAGTCCAAGGAGAACTGGGAAGACGAAAACACTGTTATTATCGAAGGCAGCGAGGGTTATAGCTCGTTGGAAGAAGCAACGATAAAAGCCAAAGAATATTTCGATAAAGAAAAAGAACTCGGGCTGATGGTGATCTTCAAGGAAGGCAGGGAAGGTTCGAAAGAAGGCGTGAAGTTTATCTTCAGAAATGACGAAGGCAGCCTCGAGGAATCCGACCTTTTTTGGTGAGGGAATCTAGCTCAGCCTGTCCATCAGCGCCTTGAACCTGGAGTGCTTTCGGAGCGGATCAAGGTTGCTGTCGTGCTCGTACCACCCTTTTTGGATGAGTCCGGACGAGGCGGCTCGTTCCAGGCAGTCGATCGCCTCTTCGATCTCGCCCGCCAAGGAATAAATGCATCCCAAATTGTAGAGCAGCATCGGGTCGTCAGGGGCGATATCCCTGGCGCGGCGGGCCCACTCAAGGCCTTTCTCCCGTTCACCGAGGGCGACAAGCCCGTTAGCGCCCATGTAGATGGCGCGCACGTCGTCTGGATGAAGCTCGATCCGCTCCGCGACCAGGGCAACGCCACGCTGACGGGCGGCGCACGCGTCCTCCGCACGCTCCAGGGAGTCGTAAACCTGGGCGACGAGCAGCGGAGCCTGATAATCGTCCGGGCGGACCCTGCTCGCCTCCTCGAAGAGTTGAGCCGATTTCTCCAGGTCGCCGTTGACAAAAGTATGGCGCGCGTAGAAATACCAGGCCTCGAAGAGCGTGGGGTCGAGCCGGATGGCGGCCTCAAATCCGCGTTCCGCCTCCTCACGTTGGCCCCAGATCGACATGGCGACGGCATGGGATGCCTGCGCCTCGGCGGAGTCGGGGGCGAGCTCGATGGCGCGGTTGCTTGTGGCCCGGGCTTGCTGGCGGACAGAATCCTTGCGTTCGGAATAAAGGTAGATGTACGACCAGCAATCGGCGAGTCCGGCGTAGGCCAGGGCGTATTCCGGGTCCAGCTCGGTCGCGCGGGAGAAGAGCTGCAGCGCGAACTCGATGTCATGCTTTCCGTACTGATAATAAAAGCTTCGGCCTCGAAGATAGTAATCGTAGGCCTGAACGTGGCGGGTCGGGGCCTGCCGTAGCGCCCCTTTTTCCTGCGGGCTAAGCCTAACCTGGAGCGCACGAACGATGTTGCTGGCGATCTCCTCTTGAATCTCGAAGATGTCCTTCAGCTCACGGTCAAAGGACTCCGACCAGAGATGGAAGCCTCGGGAGGCGTCTATAAGCTGGGCTGTGATCCGGAGCCTATTCCCGGACTTGCGCACGCTTCCCTCGAGAAGTGTTTCGACGTTGAGGCGGTGGCCGATTTCCTTGGGCTCGCCCGTCGCATCCTTGAAATGGAAGGACGCCGTTCGCGACGCCACCCGCAGCCCCTGAATGCGGGCCAAAGCGTTGATGATTTCCTCCGCGATTCCCTCGCAGAAGTAGGCCTGGTCCTTGTCGCGGCTCATATCGGCGAAGGGGAGCACCGCGATGGACGGAATCTTCTGCTCGTAGGCAGCGCTTCCCTCCCGCCGCAGATTCTCCAGTTCGTCCCGGAGGTCGACGGCCAAAGCCACACGGTACCTGCGATCCTTCTCGAGGCAGTGCTGCAAAATTCGGTCGAGCAGCCTCGGCAGCCGGGGGTTCAACTCGGTCACGGAGGGCGGCTCATTTTTGAGGGTTGCAGCGATTGTTTCCGCCGCTGTCTTTCCCCCGAAGGGATGTTCGCCCGTCGCCAACTCAAAAAGAATAACTCCGAGCGAGAACAGGTCCGTGCGGTGGTCGAGCACCTCCCCCCTGAGCTGCTCCGGGGACATGTATGAGATAGTGCCATAAAAACCCTGCTCGAGCGTCAGCGTCTCAGCGTCCGCGGGTGGGGAAATGGACGGCACCGGGTCGAGAATACGGGCAATGCCGAAGTCGAGGACCTTAACGGTTCCTGCGGAGTCTACCATCACGTTCCCGGGTTTCAAGTCGCGGTGGATAATCCCGCGGTCGTGGGCAGCAGCAACGGCATCGACAAGCTGGCCCGCGATCTTGAGGAAGCGCTCGAGAGAAACGCCGCCGCGTTTGATGTGTTTCGAGAGAGGTTCCCCCGCCGCGAACTCCATGGTAAAAAAATGCGCCCCTTCCGCTTCTGAGACCGCGTAGATTGTAATAATGTTGGGGTGGTGGAGCGCGGCAACGGCCTTGGCTTCTCTCTCGAAGAAAGCCTGCCGCTCGGGGTCGCCCGCGAATCTTTCCGGCAGGAACTTGATGGCGACGTCCCGGTCGAGCTTGAGGTCGTGCGCCTTCCACACGATCCCCATACCGCCCTCGCCAAGTTTCTCGTCCAGACGGTAGTTGGCCAGGATGTCACCAACCTTGAGGATCATGACGCATTCTCCTGAGGACTATTTCTCTCTTCTGCCTTGGTCATCTCTTTTTTTATCCGTTAACTGCAGTGCTAATAATCCAGTATCATTATATAGTAGGCGCTCCGTTTCCCACAATAATTATACGGGCAAAAGGCTGAAAAAGTTGCGGGGAGACAAGGCCTGGCCGGGAACGTGGTGACCACGACTAAAAATTGAAGGCTCTGACGTGCATGAAATACATAGCGGCCTCATACATGACCAGAATAAAATAAATGGAGAGAATGACGTAGATGAGGCCATGGACCTTCAACCTGCCGAAAACAACAAAGTTCTTATGGACTAAGATTAAAGATGGTACTGAAAGCCGTGGCGAGGTACTTGATTATCATCGCCAGGATCGGCTTTTTATAAAGAAGAACAAGCATGAAGCGATTCAGCTCTCTCCCGCCGAGTTCC
>CAZOKP010000063.1:0-2856 GCA_964580435.1 uncultured Eubacteriales bacterium | reverse complement strand
CTTTTTATAAAGAAGAACAAGCATGAAGCGATTCAGCTCTCTCCCGCCGAGTTCCAGGATTCTTAGCGTAAAATAGGCATCCAGTCAAAGTCCCCCCTGAGGCCCGGCACTTGGGTTGACCCCGTCCCGGCCCGACGATAGACTTTTTGCCTATGACAAGCGGCATCGTCTGTTGTTTAGCGGAGATACCCGAAGGCCCGGAGCGTTTCAAGCGTTTTGCCGTCCAGCTTTCCTTTTTTCCTATGGGGCTGGAGCAAGTTGCGACGGTTGGCCTCGACGAGGAACTGAATCTTATCCTCCCAGGCTTTCCTGCGGGCTGGAGAGAGAACGAGGCTGTTTTGCTCGCCTGTCCAGAATTTTCTCGATCTTGTCCTTGGGCCCCAGGATCAGCCGCCTCGAACGGAAAAATCGTTACTTTTCTACTCCCAGTTCGCGCAATTTATCCTTGGAATTCTGCAGAACTCGTTTGGCATAATCGCTGTCGCCGGGATTCAGTTCTATCGCCAGCTTGTAGTACTTGACCGCATTTTCCTTGTCCCCCATGGTCAGATAGGCTTCTGCAAGGCTGTCATGAGCATTGAAGGATTTCGGAAAACGCTGGATATTGTAGGAGAACATCTTGACGGCCTTGTCGTATTCCTTCCGGTTGAGCAAATCGTATCCCAGGGCATTGAGCCGTTGCTCCGGAAGGATGTCAGATGCATCAAGGCCGTACTTCGCCCACTTGGCCGTGTTTGTCTTGAGGTATTTATCGATCATTTCAACTTCGGCCTTTCTCAGCACGGTGTCGGGAATCTTCCAGCCGCTGAAGATAAACGGAAGTCCGTCATAAATATTCCTGCCGACCATCGAGCCGTGATCGCCTTCTACCCAGGCGCTCTTCCAGGTCAGGCCGGTTATGGGCGCGCTGCTCATCCATTTTTCAAGTTCCTTGTACGTGTCAATTGTCAGCTGGGCTTCCCCCTTGCCGACCGTCATGAAGAGGAATTTGTCATCCAGCGTCCTCACCTTCGCCATTTTGTCGATATTTCTCAGCCAATACTGGTCATTGACCTGGAACCAGGGGCTGCCGGCTATGTATGCTGTGAACAGGTCAGGAGCGTTGAACAGAGTGTACATGGTGAACAGCCCGCCCACCGAGTGGCCGTACAGAATTCTGAATGCATTTGTCCGATAATTTTTTTCCACGAACGGAATCAGCTCGTCCCTGAAGAACTTGATGGAAAGGTCCGCTGCCTCAGGATTCTCTTTGCGGTCCTCAAAGGGGGTGGGAACGTATCCGTTCGCCAAACCTGGCACTCCCACAACGATCATGTTCGGACTTTCCAGGATGCGGGCATATAGCTCCGTGGTCCCGCAGTCGAAAGTAAAGCAGAAAAAGGAGTTGAGGTCGTAAAGAACCGGGTAATTGGCCGAGCTGGCATTATAGCCATCCGGCACAGAGACCAAAATGGTGAGTTCTCTGTTAAGAATCTTCGAAGTCAGCGGAAGCGATTTTGCCAGAACGACATCTGTTCCCTGAGGCTGGGCTAGCGTTCCTGGTACAATAAAGTAAACCAAAGCGATGACCAGGAGTGCGCCGATCGTCCTCCAAGCGGGTGAGTGTTTCATGGATTCTTCCTCCTTTGTGTTAATTGCCGTGTTTTCTTTTCACGGCATGAAAATAATCTATCAAAGATACATACGGTGAGATGAGATTAAGGTTCAAGTATCAGTGCTACTCGAGATTCATTTTTTTGAGCAATATTTTAAACCGCGGATCCGAACGAACGCTATCGTATAGCCAACTGACTTTGATCGCAATCAATAAATAATCCCATTCCTCAAGTGCCCGTTCCAGCCATGCAAAACCCTTGTCAATGTCTCCAAGGGTGAAATAAATTTGTGCGAGCCGAGTTTTCGGAACATACACGTGCTTCGATTGTTCCGTCAATTCATTCACCACTTGATAGGCTTCTGCCGCTTTGCCCATGAGCGCATATACGAGTCCGAGTCGGGGTACCTCATTCGCTATTTTTAACTTTGACAACGCTTTTGCGTACATTCCCGTTCTGAGATAAAATTCTCCCAAGTACACATGAGCTGGTCTGAAGTCGGGGGCCATCTCGAGCGTCTTTTGATACTGTTCGATCGCTTTGTCGTGCTTGCCGGCATAAAAATAGCCCCGTCCCGTAACCGCGTTTATCATGAGAGACAATGGATCAAGCTCTTGGGCCTTCTTGATAACAATCAAAGCCTCATCAAACCTCCCCATATAAAGCAGATAGTCAAAATAATACCGGAACATACTCCATCGTAATAAAATGAGTCCCTTTGTCCTCCCCGAGGTCAAACATCCGGCAGTTATTCCGATGGGAAATCATCCGGGTCATCTTCAGTTCATTGCTGAAACGCTCGATGGTCTGCTTGTCGGCAGCAATCTCCGGGTTGATGAGCTTTAAGGCTATCTCTGCCTTGATCTTCTTGTCTTCAACCCGATAGACCTTTCCCATTCCACCTCTGCCAAGCTCCTCGATGATTTCATAGCGGCCGGCAAAAGCAGTCCCCCGGGCTAATTCTTCCGTGGGTGTTTCTAGCGTTTCAGTGCGGGAAGGGATCCTTTCGGACGGGAAGAGTTGAGTGCCGCATTCTTTGCAGAACTTGGAATCGGAAGGGTTATCAAAAGCACACGTGGGACATTTCGTGGCCATTCCGTTACCCAGTCAGGATGACCATAGAATAATAATTTGTGGAAAAGGAGTCAAATAAGGCCGGCATATTCATTCATTGCCTTCAGTCTGTTGCTTAGCTCTTCATCCACAATGCCGAAACCGACAAAGACGACCGGGCCGGAAAACTCGCCTTCCTGTGAAGCGT
>CAZOKP010000062.1:0-16186 GCA_964580435.1 uncultured Eubacteriales bacterium | reverse complement strand
GATAAATAATAGGTGAAAAAAAAGTCGTTATCTGATACAATAGAAAAAATTTCTGGGCTATTGATTGAATGAGTTTCGTGCAGATCACAAGGAAAGACCCGAGGAACAGCGAGGATAATAAATAACGCCAGGCGGAGGGGAAAACATGGAATTCAAAAACCTGATGGTCCGGAAAAGCGACGGCATCGGCTGGATCACCGTCAATCGGCCGGACAAGCTGAACGCCTTGAATGTCGAGACAGTAGAAGAGTTGAGCGTCGCTTTCAAGGAATTTCACGATGATGCCGAGGTGAAGGCGGTCATTCTCACAGGAGCCGGAGACAAAGCTTTTGTGGCCGGCGCCGACATCAGCGAATTTATTCATCTTGATGCTGAAAAGGGAAGGCGATACGCCCTGAAGGGCCAGGAGTTGACCAGGTTCATCGAGAACTTTCGAAAGCCTGTAATTGCTGCCATCAACGGCTATGCTCTTGGCGGGGGAACGGAATTCGCCTTGGCCTGCCACATCCGTCTTGCCTCCGAAAATGCAAAAATGGGGCAGCCCGAGGTCAAACTCGGCCTTATTCCGGGGTACGGCGGCACCCAGCGGCTCTCCAGGCTGGTCGGCAAAGGGAAGGCCATGGAGCTGATCCTTTCAGGAAAGGTCATCGACGCCAAGGAGGCCTGCGAGATCGGACTCGTCAATAAGGTCGTTCCCGCGTCGAGTCTTTTGTCTGAGGCCGAGGCTATGGCCAAGGACATCGTCAAGAATGCGCCGCTCGCCCTGGAATACGCTATCCAAGCGATCAACAAGGGGATGGACAAAACTCTGGATGCTGGGCTCGAGCTCGAGGCGGAAATCTTTGGCCGCGCCTGTTCGACCGAGGACAGCCTCGAGGGAGCCAAAGCTTTCTTGGAGAAAAGAAAACCGAATTTTCGAGGCCAGTGAGAGAGGTCGAAAATGGAAACATTTCAAGGAAAACTCCAGGCTAAAGGACTGAAGTTCGGGATTGTGGTCAGCCGCTTTAACGAGTTCATTTCGGAAAGACTCCTGGAAGGGGCCTTGGACGCTCTTTCCAAGCTGGGAGCAGCAGAAACGGATATTGCTGTTTATAAAGTTCCCGGCGCGTTTGAAGTGCCGCTCCTCGTTAAGAAGCTGGCCAGGTCGAAGAAAGTAGACGGAATTATCTGCCTGGGCGCGCTCATCCGGGGAGATACTCCTCATTTTGATTTCCTGAGTGCTGAGGTAACCAAAGGCATCGCCCAGATCGCCATCGATGAGGGTATCCCATGCTCGTTCGGAATTCTGACCGTCGAAACCATTGAGCAGGGAATCGAGCGCGCCGGGACAAAGGCCGGGAACAAAGGCTGGGATGCGGCTTTCAGTGTCGTCGAGACTCTGAACCTGATCAAGGCAGCCAAGCTCGGCTGAAGGCGCGGCGCTCCATGGGCAAAAGACGGAAAGCCCGGGAATGCGCGCTCCAAATTCTTTACCAGCTCGAATTTGATCATTCTCAGGTTGACCAGGCCTTTGGTCATTTCTGGCAAAAGAAAAAAGCTCCGGAAGAAACAAAAGAGTACTGCAGTTGGCTGGTCAGGGGCATTCTTTCCAGGCAAGAAGAAGTGGACAAGGCTATCCAGTCCATTTCCGAGCACTGGCGGATCTCTCGGATGGGCCTGGTTGACCGCAACATTCTGCGCCTGGCCGCCTTTGAGCTTCTTTTTGCCGAGAATGTCGCCCCGGCTATTATCATCAATGAAGCCATCGAAATCGCCAAAAGATTCAGCGGCCCGGAAGCGGCCCCTTTTGTCAACGGAATCCTTGACGCCCTGAGCAAGAAAATCCAGGCTAAGAAAAGGCCTGTCGAAGAGGTGAGACATGTCCGCACAAAAAGTAGGGAAGGAAGATCAAAAACCTCTCCAAGAGCAAAAAAAGTCTGACCAGGAGGCTTCCCGCGGGGAAAAGATCGAGAAGCTTCTCGAGCAGGGCATCAGTCTTTTTCCTTATCGGGCTGAGAAGACCCATTCCGTTTTTGAAGTCGTTCGGGATTTCGCATCCTTATCCACTGAAGAGTTGGCCGAGAAAAAGATGGCCGTTATCGTCCCGGGCCGGATTCTTTCTATTCGCCGGATGGGACGAGCCACGTTCAGCACGATCTCGGACAGCCGCGCCCGGCTGCAAATCTATCTCAGAGAGAATGGGCTGGGGGAGAAGGGCTACAGGCTTTTCGACCTTATGGATATCGGCGATATTATCGACGTCCGGGGCACTCTGTTCAAGACGCGAACGGGGGAGCTGACGGTATCAGTCCAGTCCTTTTCTCTTCTGGCCAAATGCCTTCATCCTCTGCCTGAAAAATGGCACGGACTTCAGGATGTGGAGCTCCGCTACCGGCGCAGATATCTGGACCTGATCATGAATCCGGAGGTCGGCGAGGTTTTCAGGCTGCGCGGCCGGATTATCGCCCACATCCGCAAGTTTTTCGATGAAAGAGGCTATCTCGAGGTTGAAACACCCATGATGCAGACCATCCCCGGAGGCGCTTTGGCCAGGCCCTTCAAGACTTTTCACAATGCCCTGGGGATGGACCTTTATCTTCGCATTGCGCCCGAGCTCTACCTGAAGCGCCTGGTCGTGGGCGGTTTTGAAAAGGTCTATGAAATCAACCGAAATTTCCGCAACGAAGGAATCTCCTCCGAGCACAATCCCGAGTTCACAATGCTGGAGTTTTATCAGGCGTACAGCGATTATTACGAGATGATGGACATGACCGAAGAGCTGATCCAGTCGCTCTGCCTTTCTCTCCTGGGGAAAGAGGAGATCACCTATGGAGACGAAACGCTGTCTTTTAAGAAACCCTGGAGGCGTCTAAAATACAAAGATGCGATTGTCTCTCTGAGCGGCCTGGCTCCGACCAAATTCGATAACCCGGCCGAGATCATTGCTTTTGCCTCTACTTTGGCTCCGGATCAGGTAATCCACTACTTTGGGAAAGCGCTGGACGTTATCTTTGATAAGCTGGTTAAGCCGAAGATCCTCCAGCCGACCTTCGTGACCAACCATCCCAAAGAGATTTCTCCCTTGGCCAAGCCTTCCCGCGAGAATCCCGACGAGGCCGAGCGGTTTGAGCTTGTGGTGGCGGGCATGGAAATCGCCAACGCCTTCAGCGAGCTTTCCGACCCTCAGGACCAGAAGAAACGGTTCGAGCAGCAAGCGGAAGAGAAAAAGCAGGGCGATGAAGAGTCCCACTGGATTGACCTGGATTACGTCCAATCCCTGGAATACGGCCTTCCTCCGACCGGAGGAGAAGGCATCGGGATTGATCGCCTCATCATGATTTTAGCCAACAAGAAATCGATCAGGGAAGTCATCCTTTTCCCGCTTCTGAGGCCGCGATAAAAAGAAACCCGTCGATGAATTACGAACTGTTCATCGCTTCGCGATATCTCAAGGCCCGCAGGAAGCAGGCCTTTATCTCGGTCATCACTTTCATTTCCATGCTGGGAATCGCCATTGGCGTAATGGCCCTCGTCATTGCCCTGGCCCTAATCACCGGATTTCAGGAGGATGTGCAGGACAAGATCCTGGGAGCGACCTCGCACCTCATGGTTTCTGACCTCGGGGGAGAGGGTTTGAGAGATTATGAGGACCTCATCAACAAGGTTCAGGCCGTCAAAGGGATCGAGACGGTCTCGCCCGTGGTCTATGATATGGTCCTGGTCAACGGCCCTTATAGGAGCCGCGGGGCCTTGCTCAAAGGGATAGATTTCGACCTTGATAAAAGGCATTCGCCCTGGCTGGCGAAACTGGAACAGGGCCGTCTTCCTTCGGACTCTCCGAGAGAGGGCATCCTCCTGGGAAAGGAGCTCGCCATCGCCATAGGGGCGAACACAGGAGACGCAGTGACCGTCCTGACATCATCTGCGCGCCTGTCTCCGATGGGACTTGTCCCCAAGACAAAGAGGTTCATGGTCAGCGGCATTTTTTCCACGGGTCTTTATGAATTCGACTCTTCAACTGCTTTGATTTCTCTTGCGGCCGCCCAGAAGTTCTTCAGCTTGGAAGGAAGGATCAGCCATCTCCAGATCAAGATCAGCGATATTTTTCAGGCTGAAAAAATAGGCAACGAGCTCAAGCAGGTCCTCCCTCCCTCGACCTATGTGACGACTTGGATGGAGCTCAACCGGTCACTGTTTTCGGCCCTAAAGCTGGAAAAAAACATCATGTTTCTCACCATTACCCTCATTGTTTTTGTGGCCGCCCTGAATATCATCGCCACCCTCATCCTCATGGTCATGGAAAAAACTAGGGACATCGGCGTCCTGATGGCCATGGGAGCTTCCTCCCAGAGCATCAAGAAGATCTTCTTCCTCCAGGGGGCGATGATCGGTGTGATCGGCACGAGCGCAGGAACACTCCTCGGACTTCTCTGCTGCTGGCTGGCCAACACGTTTAAATTGATCAAGGTGCCGGTCGATATCTACCAGATCTCTTTTGTCCCGTTTCATATTAAATGGTTTGACCTGGGCATGATTATCGGTGTCAGCCTGGTCATTAGCCTGCTCTCGACCCTTTTCCCTTCGCATAGAGCTTCCAAAGTTGACCCGGTTGTCGCTTTAAAATATGAGTGACCTCATCGTCGCGCAAAATGTCGGCAAGGTTTATCCTTTGCCCAGGGGCGTCCTCCGCGTGCTGGAAGGACTTGATTTCGAGCTCCAGAAGGGAGACCTTATCGCCATCATGGGCGCCTCCGGCGTAGGAAAGACGACCTTCCTCAATCTGCTGGGAGCCTTGGACAAGCCGTCCGAAGGGACGATCCTTTTAGAGGGTAAGGATATCCATGCCCAGGAGGATAGAGAGATAGCCCGGCTTAGGAACGAGAACATCGGGTTCGTCTTCCAGTTTTACCACCTCCTTCCTGAGTTCACGGCCCTGGAAAATGTTTTTCTTCCCCTGCTGATCAGGGGAATGGATAAACGGGAAGCAAAGAAAAAGGCCCGGCATATTCTCAATGAAGTCCATTTGGAGGACAAGGCGGAACAGAAGCCCGCCCTTCTCTCGGGCGGAGAACAGCAGAGGGTCGCCATCGCCCGCGCCCTGGTCAATGAGCCGAAGCTGCTCTTGGCCGATGAACCCACCGGCAATCTGGACTGGAAATCAGGCGAGGCCATCATGCGGCTCATCCAGGAGATGCATCAAAAAAAGGGCCTTTCATCGATTATCGTCACTCACAACGAAAAAATAGCCCAGTTCTGTCAGAAGCTGTATGTCATGGAAGCCGGAAAATTGAAACTTTTTCAGCTGCCTTGACGTTACCTATCATAGGGGCGCGCTCAAGGTGAAGCGCCTCAAAACATGAGAAGCGCCGCTTTCATCGTCTTCTTTTGCCGCCTTGGGCTTTGAAATAAATCACTAATTATGGTATAAGGATAAAGAAATGAAGAAGTTAGTCTGGCTACTCATTTTTGTTTTCTTACCTCTTTTACTCGCCGGGCAAGAGCGGGTGGAGAAGATCGAGATAATCGGCAATGACCGTGTCACGGTCGAGACTATTCTTTATTATCTTTCCATTCGCGAGGGTGAGTCTTATAACGCCGAGGCGGTGCGGAGGGATTTCCAAGTCCTCTGGTCAACGGGGTTCTTTTCGAATATCCGGATCGAGGATGAAGACGGGGGATCGGGGAAGATCATCAAGATTTTCGTCGAGGAAAATCCGGTCATCAAGAACATCACCTACAAGACTGGAAAAAGAGTCAAGCAAGACGATATCGTCAACAAGCTGAAGGAGAAGGATGAATACATCCTGCCTTATGCTTACTTTAGCCCCGCTAAGGTTCAGAGAGCTAAAGATACAATCATCGCCCTCCTCCAAGAAAAGGGGCTTTATGCGGCCACCGTCGAGGTCGAAACTGCCAAAAAATCGAAAAGCGAAGTCGATGTCGCCTTCAAGATTAACGAAGGCCCCAAAGTCCGCGTTGGAGAGGTCGAGTTCGTCGGGAATCCCGGATTGCCTCAGGGCATGCTCCAGGAGGCGATGAAGACGAATAGGGCGCATGGCTTTATTACCTGGATTACGGGAAAGGATGTCTACAAGGAAAATAAAATCAAGGAAGACGCGGACCTGATCAAATCGAAATACCAGCAATACGGGTTCATGGAGGCCACGGTCGGCGAACCCCGCAGCGAAGAAATCACCAAGAGGACGATTCTCTTTAAGACGCAAAAGATGATCAAACTCATCTTCCCGGTTGAAGCGGGGCCTCGCTATTCGGTGGGCGACGTGACCATAGATGGAAATAAGGCGATCTCTAGCGCTTACATCAGGAGCGTGATCAAACTCAAAAATGGCCATATCTATAGCAGCAAGATTAGAGAAAAAAGTGTTGAGTCCATTTCTGAGGCTTACCGTAACGGAGGATGGCTCTATGTCCAGGTCATGCCCGTTGAAAGCCTGGATCCCAAGAACAGGCGCGTCAACGTAACCTATAATATCTATGAAGGCGAAGTCGCGTACCTCCACAGGCTTGCTTTCCGGGGGAACAATTATACCAAAGACAAGGTCATTCGCCGGGAGATGATGATCCGCGAAGGGGACCGTTTCAGCCTGGCTTTATTCAAAGACAGCATGCTCAGGGTCAAACAGTTGGGCCTGGTCGATTTAGAAAAAGAGCCGGATATCAACCCCAACCCTGAAGACCCGACTCAGATTGACGCGATCGTCAATGTCAAAGAGCTTCAGAGGAACAATATCCAATTTACGGCCGGCTACAGCGGCTATGAGGGCTTCTTTGTCATGGCCGGCTATTCGACGGTGAATTTCCTCGGAGCCGGCGATAACTTGAGCATAACCCTCCAGTACGGGAAGAGAATTCAGAACTACGCTTTGGGGATTACAAAGCCTTATATTTTCGATCTCCCCTTGAACGTAGGGATCAACATCTTCAGCCGGTATATGATTTATCCTTACCTTTACAACCAGGCCAGCAAAGGAGTTGATCTGACTCTCGGCGCGAGAATCCGAGGATATCTCCGAGGAAACCTGACTTATAGTTTTCAAGATATCAATGTCACCCAATACACGGGCGGCTATTCATACTATACCGGTTATTATGACTACTCTGGTTATGCCGGTTATCCCGGCTATGGTTATGGCTACGGCAAATATATAGTGAGCGCTCTTATTCCTTCTCTTTATCGGTCCACAATCGACAGCCCTCTGACCCCAACCAGAGGCACTCTGTACTTGGTCCAGCTCAAGTACGCCGGCGGCCCGCTCGGCGGTCAGGTCGATTTTATCAAGCCGCGCTTCGAATTCACGTTCTGGCAACCGACCTTCCGCCGCCAAGTCTTCGGCGTGCACGCGACTTATGAATTTGTCTCGTCCGGAAAAGGTTCGGAAGTCCCGTTCTGGGAAAGGTTTTACCTGGGAGGAGAGAGGGACATTCGCGGATATGATATTTATTCCATCGGTCCACGGACGGCCGATGGAGTCCTCATGGGAGGAGTCAAATCCTTTGTCTTCAACGCCGAATACCAATTCCATATTGTCGAGGCTCTGAACCTTATCCTTTTCTATGACATGGGCAATACATTGCTCAAAGAAGAAGGTTTCAGTCTCGGCAAAATGTATACCTCGTCCGGGCTGGAGGCCAGGGTTTTTGTCCCCGCGCTCCGTGTTCCCTTCAGGCTCATTTTTTCGTATAATAATCGCCTGATTCCGGGCTATGACAACAACCATTTCGCTTTTCGTTTTGCCATAGGCACGACTTTTTAGAAAAAATTTTGGATTCCCTAGAGGAGGAAAAAAGATGATGAAGAAAAGCAGCTTGACTGTTCTCTGGCTCATCCTGTTCTTTGGCGTGGCGGTCTCTTCGAGCCTGGCTCAACAGGCCCTGAAAGTGGGCGTTATCAATTCTCAGGAAGTCTTGGAGAAATCCGCCGAGGGGAAAAGGGTCATCGCCAGGTTACAGGAAAGAGACAAGACCATTCAGGCCAGCCTGACTAAGCTGGATGATGACATTCGCCAGCTCGAAACAAAGATCACCACGCAAAGGCTTACCCTGTCAGAAGAATCTCTGTACAACATGAATGCCGACCTGGAGAAGAAGCGCACGGACAGAAAAAGGATGGCTGAGGATTATGCCCGCGATTTTCAAGACCTTCAGCTCAAGCTCTTCAATAAGGTCCAGAGCGAGCTCATCCCGATCATAGAGCAGGTGGGCAAGGAAAAGGGCATCGACCTTATTTTCGACCTGGCCAAGAGCGGAGCCGTCTATTTTAATCCGGGTGTCGAAATAACGGCTGAAATCATCAAGCGTTATGATACCGTCAAAGCCACACCTCCTGCCAAATAAACGGAGCCTCGGTTTGTCAAAGTGATCAAAGTCGAAGAGATTTTGAGGTTTCTTCCCCATCGCTATCCTTTCCTTTTGGTGGACCGCGTCCTGGAGCTCAAGCCGGGGAAATCCATTGTGGCTATAAAGAACGTGACGGCCAACGAGTCCTTTTTTGAAGGACATTTCCCTCTGATCAAGATTATGCCGGGAGTCCTGATGGTGGAAGCTGTGGCCCAGGCAGGCGGCATTCTTCTCTTTCACACCCTTCCGGAGCCCGAGAAGAAGCTCGTCCTCCTGAGCAAGATTAACAATGCCAAGTTCAGAAAGATCGTTGTCCCCGGAGACCAGTTGAGGCTGGAGGCGGAGATCATCAAGTTCAAAGGCCGTTTTTGTCATGTCCGCGGGAAGGCCTGGGTGGACAAGGAGATCGCCTGTGAGGGAGACATCATCGCTTCTATCCTTAACCTCGAGGACCTGAATGCCCCGAAATGAGGTCAGCATCCATCCGACCTCGACAGTGCACGCCAAGGCGCAGCTTGAGGCCGGGGTCTTCGTCGGGCCTCACTGCTTTATCGGCGACAAGGTTAGCATTCACAGAAACACCAGGCTTTCATCCAATATTTATATCGATGGACGCGTTGAGATAGGCGAGAGCTGCCAGTTTTCTCCGTTTTCTGTTATCGGTACAGAACCGCAAGATGTCGGCTATGACCAGGAAGACACTGGCATCAAGATTGGGGACCGGAATATTTTCCGCGAATTCATTACGATCCACCGCGGTACCGAAAAGGGCGGAGGGGAGACCCGGATTGGGCATGATAATTATTTTATGGCCTATTCCCATATTGCTCACGATTGTCGTATCGGCGACAACGTTGTTCTTACAAACGCAGCCACTCTCGGCGGTCATGTCAGCGTGGATGATTTCGCCTATGTCAGCGCTTTCTGCGGCGTCCACCAGTTCTGCCGGATCGGCAAGTATGCCTTTGTCGGTGGTTTTACCGTTCTCACCCAGGATGTCCTTCCGTTCTCGAAGGTCGCAGGCATGAGACCGGTCCTTTTTTACGGACTGAACGCGATCGGACTGCGCCGGAGAGGGTTTACCAGGGAGCGCATCGGCAATCTTAAGGAGATGTTCAAGATCATTTTCTTTTCCGATTTGAACACAACCCAGGCCATCGAAAAAATCAAAACGCTCCTACCTCCCCATGAAGATAGGGAAGAAATCATCACGTTTATCGGATCTTCCAAGCGAGGGATTATCAAAAAGGCGGCGCCGCAATGGGAAGACGAATCGGCGTTATAGCGGGGTCGGGCAGGTTCGTCTCTTTGGCCGTTTCCGAGATGCGCCGCAGCGGTCTCTCCTGTGTTATCGCCGGAATCAAGGGGGAAGCAGACTATCGGCTCCGGAATCAGGCGGACGTCTTCGAATGGGTCAGGCCTGGAGAGGCGGCCAAGGCAGTTTCTTTTTTTAAAAAACATAGCGTCGGCCAAGTGATGATGGCCGGGAAGGTCCGACCCAACTCCATCTTTCGCCGGGAAAATTTCGATGACTCCGCGCGCCTCCTTTTGGAAGGCATCAAAGAGAAATCTCTAGCCGCACTCTTGAAGGCGGCCGTCGATTTCCTTGAGGCGGAAGGCCTCGAAGTCGTCAACCCTTTTTTTGTTTTGGGGCCCTTTTTTTGCCAGGAGGGCGTTCTCACAAAGGTGCAGCCATCGCCTGATGTGGCTGGAGACATCGATTTCGGGATCAGGATGGCCAGACGGCTCGCTGACCTGGATATCGGGCAGACGCTGATTGTTAAAAATAGAGCCGTGGTCGCTGTGGAGGGCATGGAAGGGACGGATCAAACCATCCAAAGGGGCGGCAGGCTTGCGGGCAAAGGATTTGTGGCTGTCAAGGCGGCCAGAACGTCCCAGGATATGAGGCTGGATGTCCCCGCGGTTGGCCTTGACACCGTCCGATGCCTTATCAAAGCGGGAGGCGGAGCGCTCGGCCTCGAGGCTTCCCAAGTTGCCTTTTTCCAAAAGGAAGAAGCCGTTGCCCTAGCCGATTCCCATGGACTCGCGATCGTCGTCCGGGCATTGCCAGGGGCATCCTGGGAGGGATGAGATGGATAAAGTCAGGGTCGGAATCATCGGGGTCGGCTATTTGGGCATGCAGCATGCCCGCATTCTGTCCTATCTTGAAGAGGCCGAACTCAAGGGGGTAGCGGATATCGATTTCAAAAAAGCGATGCAGATAGGGAACAGGCACGGCGTCGGCTACTTCCAAAACTATGAAGAAATGCTGGATGACATTGATGCCGCAATAGTGGCCACTCCGACGTCGGAGCACTTCTCTATTTCCGCAAACCTCCTGCGCAACGGGAAGTCGGTTTTGGTGGAGAAGCCGATCACGGAGACGGTCGAACAGGGCGAACAGCTTGTCCAAGAGGCGCACGAAAAAAGACTCATCCTCCAGGTCGGCCATTTGGAACGATTCAACCCGGCTGTCGAGGCGGTCGAGAATTTGATCCGGGAGCCGAGGTTTATCGAAGTCCAGCGGCTGGGGTCGTTTTCGGCGCGGTCGCTGGACATCGACGTGGTCCTTGATTTGATGATCCACGACCTCGATATCATCATGGCCATGATCAAGGATGAAGTGAGTGTGATTCGAGCCACGGGGATCCACGTGCTTTCTGAAAAGATCGACATTGCCAATGCCCGGCTGGAGTTCAAATCAGGCTGCGTCGCCACGTTGACGGCCAGCCGGGTTCATCAAGGGAAAGTCAGAAAGCTGCGGATATTCGAGCCGACGGTTTATTATTCCGTGGATTATATTGACCAAGAGGTCAAGGTTTTTCCGTTGGATGGCCGCCAGACCGATATCAAGACGCTGCGGATCCAGAAAGAGGAGCCGCTCAAGAAAGAGCTCACCAACTTTCTCGATTGCATCCGCCAGGGAAAGACGTCGAAAGTCAGCGGAGAGGAAGGTCTGCGGGCGCTGCGCCTCGCCTATAGCGTTCTCAAAGAAGCGGCCGCTTAGTTGATGATCTTGACAAGCTGGCCTGAAGGCGGCTTGGTCTTAAGCCCCATCCCGTTCAATAGCGCTATCATGGGCCACAAAGCCCTCTTCAACCCGGCCCCGCGAATATCCCTAGGAGGGAGCGGCGAGTTTTATTTGGGCATCACGAAGAAAGAATCTTCCAGGTTCGAGTTGAAAGCGACCTTAGTAAAGGTCATTTTAATGTATTCTTGACCATCTTGATAGGTAGTCAAGGAGTGGGCCATAACGATCCCATCGACCTTTTTGTAATCGCCAAGAATACTCTCGGCCATAACTTCCACTCCCGCCTGGCCCAGGGTCATTCCCTTTGTTTTGTAAGGCAGATAGGTAGACGGGTCGAGATAGAACGTGAGCTGGTGGCCGTCGGACATGGTCTGTTCCAAAACGAGATATTCTATTTCCCCGATTTTTTCTTTTCCTTTGGCGGCATAGGTGATGCCGTATTTTTCCGGATTGAGGAGGGAATCGTTGCCCAACGCCTGGCGCTTGAATTCCTTGACATAATTCTCAGGCAGGGCCTCTGCCGCCCCGGTCTGAGGGTTGGTCATCCAGGCCGTTTCGCCGTCGTAAGCCTGAGTGATGGCCATGCCCATGACTTCAATATCAATCCGCATTTTATTCGGCTCTTTCTGGTACAGTGTCACGGTGCCGTTCATCCCCATTTGGGTCATTTGCAGCGTGCCCGTAATGGTCGTGTCCTTGACGGCGGCGAGGGCTTTGGCTCCACCCTGGGCTTCGATCATCTTGGCCAATAATGCTTTGGCTTCCTTGGTCGTCTGGCTTGAAGCGGGTTGGGCGGAGAGAGCGACAAGAAAGAGGGCGCAGATGCTGAGAGAGACTAGCTTTTTCATTAAAATCTCCTTTCTGGAATTATTTTAGCATTTATTTTCTATACGGGATTCCAAAACTTAAGTTTGCTGAATCTCCGTCAATTGTCTGTCAGAATGCCGTATTTTCATCCGGGATGATTTTATCGGAACGGCGTCCATTTTACAAACAGAAAAATTCCCTTCTTCTTCCCGTTGATTTTATGCGGCCGTTCAGGTAAAAAAGAGGACAAATGAAGGAGAAGAAAAATGCAGATTGACCCCGTGGTCTATATGGAGTGGGCCAAAACTAAGCCCAAAGCTAAGATCAACCTCAGCCAGAGCGGAGTCGCGGATATGTCCTTGAATGACCTTGATCTCGTGAGGGCAGACCTGGACATCAACGGTAACCAGCCTTACGGCTATCCGCCGCTCATCGAGGCCATCGCCTCCGCGTACGAAGTCGATGAAAAGAATGTTCTCCCCACTCTGGGGGCCTCGCAGGCCATATTTTTTAGCTGCGCCGCAGTCATTGAATACGGGGATGATGTCCTTGTTGAGAAGCCGGCCTATGAGCAGCTCCTGGCTGTGCCCCGCTTTTTTAAGGCCAACGTCAAAAGGTTCGAACGCAGGTTTAAAGACGGATATGCGGTCGACCTGGACCATTTCCGGTCCGTCCTCACGCCGCGGACAAAACTCGTTATCCTGACCGACCTCCACAATCCTTCCGGTGTTCAGCTTTCTGCGGCGGCCGTGAAAGACCTGGCTTTGGCCGCCGGGGAAGAAGGGGCCATGGTCTTGGTGGATGAGATCTATCTTGAATTCATCAAACCCCGCCAGACTTCTTTTCATTCGGCCGATAATATGATCGTCGCTTCCAGCCTGACCAAGGCGTATGGCCTTGGGGGCCTGCGCTGCGGCTGGATTCTGGCGCCTTCTTTTCTGACCGAAAAGATGAGGCGGTTCCTGGATCACGATAACGTGGAAGGCGTTTTCATCGGCGAGCAGATCTCGGCCAAGGTGTTCAGCCAGCTGGATTGCTTTCGGGCGAAGACTGCGCCGGTCATCGAGAAAAACCTGAGTTTGCTTCGTGATTTCATGCGGGAGGAGAACAAGTTGCGCTGGGTCGAGCCCGACGGAGGGATTGCCTGCTTTCCCAGGATAGAGGCGCGATTGGACGGCGGCCAATTGTCCCGCCTGCTCCTGGAGAAATACGAAACTCTGGTCGTTCCCGGCCATTTTTTCGAGGAGCAAAAACACTTCCGACTGGGCTATGGAGTGCCAGCTCCTGTTCTCGAGCAGGGGCTCCGGAACATAAAGAGCGTGCTCAAGGATTTTTAGCCGCCCTATGCAGCCGGTCGTGTTGCGATAAAACACACTTGCAGAGCCCAGGGGAAAAACTTCCGCTTCCGTGCTGGACCTATGTTGATAGAAAGGGAGGGTGGCGTGGTTGGGGGGCCCCCCGCCGCTCCGAGCGTTTGATGCCCCGGACTTCGGCTCTGAAAACAACATGATTAACCGCGAGGGCGCCGGGGGGCGAACCGCGACAGGACCCTCCCCCACATCACGAAAAAAGAGAGGCAATCGAGCCCATGACTCAGGTTGTCTTGTGGCCGGAATTAAGTTAAAATGCGACCTGTTTTGCCCAAGGAAATAAGCGAGCCCGCTTTATTAAGAAGAGATTCCTAAAAGGTGAACGATTGAAGCCTGATCATACAACAAGAGAGGCCCAGGTTGAAGGACCGGGATTGCGGCGTGATCTTGCCCGCCTTCGCCGGCAAATCAATCTCAAGCAGACCTTTTCTTCTCTGCGCTACCCCAATTACCGCCTCTGGTTTTGGGGTCAAATGGTTTCTTTGTTTGGAACCTGGATGCAGACAACAGCCCAGGCTTTTTTTATCTATGACCTCACCCATTCAGCGGCCTATTTAGGCTATGTCGGCTTTGCGGCGGGCGCCCCGACCTGGGCTTTCATGGCTTACGGGGGAGTTGTCGCTGACCGTGTAAGACGCCGCACGCTGCTTATGCTCACTCAGAGTTCGATGATGGTTTTAGCATTTATCCTGGCCGCTCTGAGCTTCACGCACGTTGTCAGGCCCTGGCACATTATCGTCCTGGCGTTTCTATTGGGCGTCGCCAATGCGTTCGACGCGCCGGCGCGGCACTCCTTTGTCCCGGAGATGGTCGAGCGGGAAGACTTGACCAATGCCATCGCCCTCAATTCCACGATCTTCAACTCCGCGACAGCTGTGGGCCCTGCCGTGGCCGGAGTCACTTACGCTTTTTTCGGCCCGGCCTGGTGCTTCATGATCAACGGCCTTTCCTTTATCGCTGTCATAGTGGCGCTCGGACTCATGAAACTCAAACCCATCCCGGTTCCCGCTTGGACTTCCTCCCCTTGGCAGGACTTGAAGGAAGGTTTCCGGTATGTCCTTGCCCACCCGATAATTCGCGCCATTGTCGCCCTGATAATGGTGACAAGCTTATTCGGGACTTCCTTTGCCGTCCTGATCCCCGCCTGGGCGGTGAAGATTCTCCATGGCAATGCCACGACCAACGGCTGGCTTCAATCTGCCCGGGGTATCGGGGCCCTCTGCGGCGCCCTGCTCATCGCTTCGCTCGGCCGCTTCTCGTTCAGAGGTCGGCTGTTAACACTGGGAACCTTTTCCTTTCCTGTTCTTCTGCTGGCCTTTTCCTTTTTGCGCTGGCTGCCAGTCTCCCTTGCTTTTATTTTCCTAGTCGGAGGAGCAAACCTCTTCATTTTTAACGTGGCTAATGCGCTCGTCCAAACTCTTGTTACGGATTCCCTGCGGGGCCGCGTTATGGGTTTGTACAGTATGACCTTTTTTGGGTTCCTGCCGATAGGCGCTCTCTGGATCGGGCTCGTGGCGGAGAATCTCAGCGAGCCCATAGCCATGGTCGCCAACGCTTTGATCATGCTCTTTTTTGCCGCTCTCATCTGGATGCGCGTGCCCAAATTGCGATCATTATCTTAAGGAGGATCGATGAAAAACAGAATCGTCTTTCGGCTCATAATTTTTGCGTCCTGCTGGTTGGTCATCAACAGAGGCGTTCCTTTCGGGGCGGATCAAGAGAGTCTGAGAAGGGCCCTCGATTCCGAAATCAAGTCCTCGGCAGTGGAGGTCTACCTCGCTTTTAAAGACTTGGGCACAGGGGAGACGGTTTTTATCAATGAAGAAGAGATGCTCCACGCGGCGAGCACGATGAAGGTGCCGGTGATGGTCGAAGTCTTCAGGCAGGCCGAAACCGGCAAGTTCCGCATGGATGACCGCCTTCCTCTCAGGAATGAATTCCACAGCCTGGTGGACGGAAGCCCCTTTTCTCTTAAGGAAGAGGATGATTCTGATAAAGCTATCTATGCCCTTATCGGCCAGGAGATGTCTATCCGGGAGCTGGTCGAGCGAATGATCACGCTGTCGAGCAACCTTGCCACAAACATCCTCGTCGACCTCGTCCAGGCCAAAAACGTCATGGCCGCTCTCCAGGAATTGGGAATCTGCAGGATGCAGGTCCTGCGCGGAGTGGAGGATTCTCTCGCTTATGAGAGAGGTCTTAATAACCGGACCGATGCTTATGACCTAATGCTGGTCATGGAAGCAATCGCCGAGGGAAAGGCGGTCTCTGGGCCTGCCTGCCAGGAGATGGTCCGGATATTGCTTAAGCAGACCTTCCGGAGGGGGATTCCTGCCGGAGTCCCCGAGAATGTGCCTGTCGGCAATAAAACAGGCTCAATTACCGGGATGGAACACGATGCCGCCATTGTCTTTCCGCCTGGCCGCAAGCCCTATGTTTTTGCTGTGCTGACCAGGGGCCTGAAGACTGGTGAAGAGGGGGAAAAGCTGATCGCCCGCCTCTCCCGGCTGGTCTATGAGGAAGTTACGAGGAAATAGGCGTCCTGCCGGCTCTATTACGAAAAGTGGGGTAAAACAAAGAACGATAAGATAGGGGATATGATCATCCGCAATCAGCCTTGCTCCCGTTCAGGTTTTTCACG
>CAZOKP010000061.1:0-16188 GCA_964580435.1 uncultured Eubacteriales bacterium | reverse complement strand
GAAAAAAGGGAGCAGTTGAGGAAAAAATACAACCTCGAAATCCTCTATGTCCTCCCCTATGGCAAGGATGTCGTCAAGCAGTGGCTCAAAGCCATGCCTGCGCAGCTCGAAAAGATCAAAGGCTGGAAATACCCCGCCGAGCCCGACAAGCAGGATGAAAAGGCGAAGAACTGGACGGAACGCGCTAAGAAACTTTTCCCCAAGGATCTCAGCCTGGAAAAGGGAGAGGTGCCCACGCCGTTCCCCATTCTCATTGATGCGGATAGAAAGGTCACCAAGGGGCTGGGACTTTTCGTCACGGAGTGGAGCGGGAGCAAGGCCGACCAGCTCATCCCGAGCGAGTTTATCATCGATAAAAACGGCGTCCTCATGTTCAAATACATGGGCCAGAACACCATGGACAGGCCGGACGATGATTACCTGATGAA
This sequence comes from uncultured Eubacteriales bacterium, assembly GCA_964580435.1. Lineage (GTDB taxonomy): Bacteria > Acidobacteriota > Aminicenantia > Aminicenantales > UBA8522 > CAZKEW01. The sequence goes on along the minus strand of CAZOKP010000061.1, from coordinate 15,760 downwards.
AATGGTGGGGCTGATCGACAAAATGAAATAGGGTCTATTCAGGCGAAGTCAGGGCCGCGTAGATAAAATTCTTATAGTGTTCGATGACGTCCGCCAGGAGCTCTTCCTGGGTAATTTTCATGACTTTGTCCGCCGGGACCTTCTCTATGAACGGCTCTTCCTTTTCCTCCCAGGGGCTCTGCGGAGTTTTTCTCCCCTTTACGGATAGCCGGAGCTTTAACTCCATCGAATTTTTCGGCATGGAGATACTGTACTGGAAATTCTCCGCCTTCGACCGGGGGAACTGAAGCCGGAGGCTGATGGACTTCCCTCTTAGAATCCATTGCTTGGCTTTGATCCCGTGCTCCTTCAGCTCCTCAGCCAGAGCCTCAAAGGCCGGTTCGGCGATGAATTCACAGAACTGCTTGAAGTTCTCCGCCGTTTCGAATTTGCATCGTTCAATAATCTCGATGTTTTCAAAACAGGCCTTGAGAAGGTCTTTCCAATCTTGCTTTTCCATCTTCAGAATCCATCCAACCTTGAGCCGATATTAACATATTTTCCTTGAATTTCAAACGGGAAAATTAGGGAGGCATGTCAGAGTCTGGAGATTTCCTCAACCGAGAAAAATCCTGCCCGGCTATAACTTTACTATTTCTTGTGAGATAGAAAATCAAATCAACAGGATTGTGCAAATCTCTGTGAATAACTTGTGACTATCTTTTATAAGTTATTGAAAAAACTGGTGTTCTGGCCGTTTGCACAATTATTGTGCATTTCTGACTCTGTTTAAAACGGAGTTCCTCGAAGGGGGAGCAATCCTAAGATTGTTTTCCAGACGGACTCGACGTTTATCTCCTCAAGCGTGGCTGCGCTGAGCAGATGGACACGGCCGTAGGGCCTCCAGGTAGTGACAAGCTCTTCCCGGAAAAGGGCTACCGATTCCGTCCCCAAGGCGGCTGCCAGATGGGTGATTCCCGAATCGTTGCCCAGATAGAGGTCCGCTTCCTGGAGCAGGCCGGAAAGCATCGAGAGAGACGGAGAGCGAAGCCGGACCCAGCCCGGAGGGAGAGCGGTTTTTTCGACCAATGACTCCATTCTTTTTTCGGCTTCTCCGGTAACGAGCGCGCCTTTGAATTCTTTTTGTCCCAGGCGGTTTATCACCTCCAAGAAGTTTCCGAGGGGCCAGCATTTCCTCTCGCTGCCGCTGCCGGGGTGGATAACGACAAGCTTGAGGCCCTTCTTCCGGGCGCGGTTTAGCGGAAGCTTGGCGCATTCCTCAAAGGTGGAGCCGCCAGCGGGGTCTTGTCCCAAGGCTTCTAATGTTTTGCGGAAGAAGAACCGGCTTATCTGCTCCGGCTTCTCAGGCTGATAGTAAACAAATTGACACAGTCCAGGGAGCGCGGCGGAAGTCAGGCCCTTTTCAAGCGTATTATTCATCTCTCCGTGCATCCAGCCCATGATCAGGTCAAACCCGCCGAGCCACTCCGTCAACTTTTCTCCGGGCGCAGCAGACTCAGAAAAAAGCGGCGAAAGCCGGGGGCTGTCTCCCCGGATGACCTGATTCACGACGCCCGTCTCCTGCAAAAGCGCCCCGTATTCTTCCCGGCAGACAAGAGTCAAACCGGCCAAAGGATATTTTTTGCGGATCAAAGAGATGGACGGGAAGGCGACAAGGAGGTCGCCCAAGCCGCCCAGCCGAAAGAGGAGAGCGCTTCTCATTTTTTATCCCGCGGACAAACTGCCGGCTGTTGTCAGCAGAAAAGGGAAAAATGATTTATTAGGTGGGCAGAAGTTTTCTCCAGCCGGCACAAGAAAACTTGATATTATTATAACAGAAAATGAAGAGAAATCAAATGCTGTTCTCTTTTTTTTCTTCACCCGCTCTTTTTTATAAGCTCGGCAAAACTCCGCCCGAGCGCCTCTCCTTTTTTGAGGTCTTCTTCTTTCGGGCTGCCGACAAACTCGAGGCTTTCCCGCAAGTCCCACTTCGCCGGCTCAACGATGCTTTTCAGTTCTTTCAGGGCTCCCCTGCTCCAGCCATAGCTTCCGAAATAGGCCGCCTTCCGGTTCAAAATCCTTTTGCTGACGGCCATGTTCAGGACTTCGGCCACCGGCGGGAAAAGTTTGACCTCATAGGTCGGGGCGCCGATCATCACGCCTGTCTTCGACCATAAAGAAGGAAGGATGTAACTCACGTGCGTCCTGGCCGCATCGAAAATCTCGAGGGGGACGCCGGCCTGAGATATCCCCTGGGCCACGGCGTTCATCATCTTCTCAGTATGGCCGTACATCGACCCATAGATCAGCGTGATGCCCGGCTCTGTTTTCCCCGAAGCGCATTCGGCCCATTTTTTATAGAGCTGAATGATGCGCTGGGGCTCTTTTCTCCAGACGAGGCCGTGGGAGGGAGCCACGATGTCGATGGGGACGGCGGCCAGCTTGCCGATGGCATCCAGGACGCGGCTGCTGTAATTGGCCACGATGTTGGCGTAATAGCGCAGCGCTTCCTTCTCGTAGAAATCGAGATGCCTGCACTCGTCGTCAAAAATGGAGTCTCTGACCGAGCCGTACCCGCCGAAGGCGTCGCAGGAGAACAAAATGCGGTGCGATTCCTCGTAGGTCATGATCGTCTCCGGCCAGTGGACAAAGGGAGTAGAAAAAAATTTCAGGCGCCTCTGGCCGAGCGGCAGAGTCTCGCCGTCGCCGACGACACGGACATTGTCCTGGATCGAAAAGAACCCGCTCAACATATCCTTCGTCCTGGCTGAGCCCAGGATGACAGCCTGAGGAGCCATCTTCCGGAAGATGCGCAGCAGCCCGGTGTGGTCAGGCTCCATGTGATTGACGACGAGATAGTCGATCTTCGAGACTTCCGTCACCTCCTCGAGCTGAGTGAAGTATTCATCGGCCTTCACGGACTTGGCCAGGTCGATGACCACCTTCTTTTCGCCGAGCACAAGGTAGGAATTGTAAGAGACTCCCTCCTGGGCAATGGGCCAGAGGCCCTCGAAAAGATCCGTGGTCCGGTCATCCACGCCGATCCAAAAGATATCGGGCTTGATCTCGCGCGCTGGCATCGTCGGAACCTCCTCTCCTTAACTTACTAAATCGCTCTTATCATCATACCAGAAAAAGCCGCAGATCCATCACGTTGGTTCGCGTCGGCCCCGTGATGATGAGGCCGCCGGCCTTTTTGAAGAAATTGTAGGAATCGTTATTCTGCAGATATTTTTTGGGGTCGAGCCCCAGTTTCTTGGCTCTTGCCGCGGTTGCAGGCGTCACCATTGCGCCGGCCGCGTCTGTCGGCCCGTCCACGCCGTCAGACCCCAAACTGGCCACGAGCACAGGCAGTTTCTTTTCGAGCTCGATAAGCGCCGCCAAGGCGAACTCCGTATTCCGGCCGCCTTTCCCCTTCCCCTTGATCGTGACGGTCAATTCACCTCCGGCCAGCAAACAGAGAGGCTTCCTGGAAGATTTCCTCGAGCGGAGAATCCCTTCCAAAAGGAAGGCATAACTCCTGGCTGCCTCTGCGGCTTCGCCCGAGTCGCTCGAGGTCAGGATGACCGGACAAAACCCGAGCTGCCTCGCTTTTCGCCAGGCCGCCTTCAGGGCAAGGAGATTATCGCCGATGATGAACGTGCTTACGTTTTTAAAAACCCGGTCCCCCCTCTTCAGGGTTTCCTCCGTCTTCCCCCGGACTCCGGCCAGCAGCGCCTTCTTGAGGGAATGAGGCGCCTTCGTCCAAAGATTGTATTTCTTCAACACCCGCACGGCATCCTCATAAGTGGAAGAGTCCCAATAGGTCGGCCCGGAAGCGATATTCTCCAGGTCATTGCCGATCACATCAGAAATGACCAGGTTCACAATTTTGGCCGGATGGGCGGCCTTCGCCAGGCGCCCCCCTTTGATCGCTGAGAGATGCTTGCGGACAATGTTAAGCTCGGCGATGCCGGCCCCAGCTCCGAGGAGTTCTCTCGTCACCCATCTTTTTTCTGCGAGCGTCGCCGGTCTCAAAGGAAGACATAACTGCGCCGACCCTCCGCCCGAGACGAGCACAAAAATAAGGTCCTTCGGGCCCGCCTGCTGAGCGAGGCCGATTATCTCTTTGGCCGCGCGCACGCTTTTTTTATCGGGCAAGGGGTGTGCGGCAGGCAAGCAGAGTATTCTCTCATCAGGAAGACCATGGTCCGGGCGGCAGACCACGATTCCCCGAGACAAACGGCCGCCCAAAATCCGCAACAAACTTTTGGCCATAAAAGGAGCCGCCTTGCCGAAAGCGATAAGATAGATGTTCTCGAAAGAGCCCGCGTCGATCGTTCTGCCTTGAATGGACAGCCGTTCTCCCCGTCTCCTCACGGCCTTGCGGATGAGGTTATCAGGGTCGACTTCAGCCAGCGCCGCCCTGAAGATGCTCCTTGCCCGGCGCGGCAGGTCGGCGCGGATTAAGCCTTTTTCTCTCATATGTTCCCTAATATAACCAATTCCTGATTTTTTACAATCCTCGCCGTTTGTGGTAAAAAAGGGGGAAATGGACGGAGCAGATGCCCAAACGCAAGAATCTCGTCGCCCTGATTCTTAAGCTTATCTTCAGCATCTCCATCCTCGTTTTCATCCTGACTACTCAAACTTCCTTCAAGGACATCTGGGCCGTCCTGAAGGGAGTCAATCCCTACTGGCTGGTCCTCTCGTTTTCGCTTCACGCCTTCGGCTACTTTGCCAGCGCCTATCGCTGGCAGATTCTGGCCCGGGCGCAAGGAGACGAGGTCCCGCTGGGGTTTTTGATCAAGTCCTATATGGTGGGGACTTTCTTCAATAATTTCCTTCCGACGCGCTTTGGCGGAGACATCGTCCGCATCTGGGACGGCTCCCGTTATTCCAAGTCTCTCCTTAAATCCTCCGCCATCGTCCTGGTCGAGCGTTTCACCGGGATCATCGTCCTCTTCCTTTTTGCCGTTTTCGCCTCCCTCTTCCGGCTCGACATGGCGCGCCAGGTCCCGATTGTCTGGATAGCCCTTCTTCTCGGTTTGTTCGGCCTTGCCCTCGTCGCCTCTTTCTTCCTGCCGTTTTTCGGAAAATTCTTGGCCGCGGTCCCGAGCAAGGGGTTTCTCGACAAGCTCAAGACCAAGATCATCCTTCTCCGGGAGACCATCCTTCATTACCGGACGCAAAAGGGGCCGTTCCTGCGAGCGACCTTCTGGGCTTTTCTCCTCCAGCTCAACGTCATTTTTTATTATTTCCTGATCGGAAAAGCCCTTCATCTCCGCATCCATTTCCTCGATTACTTTATCTTCATTCCCATCGTCCTGCTGGTCCAGAGCATCCCGGTCACAATCAACGGGCTCGGCCTCCGGGAAGGGTCCTACATCGAGATCTTCAGGTTTTACGGGATTGGTCCTCAGACGGCCGTCTCTTTTTCCCTTATCGCGGATGTCGCTTTTGTCCTGATCCTGGGTCTTATCGGCGGAATCATTTATGTCTCGAGAAAATAGACGGAAAGCCTTCGGGCTGATCCTGGCTCTTGTGCTTGCGCGGACGGTCTTCGCCCAGCAGGACCTCACTGATCTGGAAAAGCGCCTGGCAACAATCAAAGAGGCGGTCCGGTCCCTCCAGGCGAGAATCCAGGAAGAGAATAAGAAAGAATCGACCCTGCTTTCACAGCTCGATAGGATCGCCTTCAATAAAAAATTGATCAGGAGCGAGCTGGAACTCTACAACGTTCAGATGCAAAAGACCTCCCAGGAAATCGCCCTGGTCAAAAGGGATATCGCCGGCCTCAAGGGTAAGCTCCAGCGGGAACGGCTGGCCATCGAAAAGACCCTGGTGACGCTTTACAAATACGGGAGGTTCGACTTTCTCCAATTCCTGTTCGAGGCACAGAACATGAGCGCCGTTTTTTCCGAAGCAAGAAACCTGAGCTTATTGGCCCGCTACCAGCAGGAAGCCATCACGAGTTACATGAAGACCCTGTCCGAGCTCAGCGCGGCCGAGGAAGCCCAGAGGTCAAAAAGAGCGGAATTGGCCCGGTACATCCAGGAGGCCGGCCAGAAAAGGAAAGACCTCGAGGCTCAGGAGGTCGAGAACAAGGCCCTTATTCAGGAGATTCAGAGAAACATAAAGACCTACCAGAAGGCCCTGGAAGAGCAGAATGACCGGGCCCAGCACCTCCAGTCTCTGATGGACAAGCTGGCCAGCCAGGAGATCATCCTGCCGTTTAAATTCGTCCCCTTTTATGAAAAAAAAGGCAAACTCCCCTGGCCCATCGCCGGAAAGGTCATCACCCGCTACGGCCTGGAAAAGCATCCTCAATTCAACACCGTGGTCATGAATAACGGCATCGAAATCGCCCCCCGGAAGGACGAGAGCGTCATCCGCTCGGTGCACTCGGGAAAGGTCGTCTATGCGGACTATTTTCAGGGCTACGGAAACCTGATCATCATCGACCACGGGATGAATTATTATTCCCTCTACGGCCATTGCGCCGATTTCCTGGTCAACAGGGGCGATTTCGTTCGGGTCGATCAGCCGATCGCCGAAGTCGGCGATTCCGGGTCGCTCAACGGCCTCTGTCTCTATCTCGAAATTCGCTACAAGACGAAACCCCTCGATCCCTTGCAATGGCTCAAGCGAAGATGATAGAATGACTATCCCTCTCCCGGGGAAAAGACCATGAAGAGAGCAAAATATATTCTCGCCGCCAGCCTTCTCACTCTCTCCCTTTTCTTTGTGTTCGAGAAGAGCATCGTCCGGGCCGTCGCCGCCGGCTCAACGCCGCCCCCCAAGAACATTTATCTTCTCGAGGCGGTCATTCGATTGATCAAGAACGACTATATCGAAGAAAAGGACGCTGTTAAGACCATGGACGGGTCATTCCAAGGGCTGGTGAATTCGCTGGACAACACCTCCAGCTATCTGGACAAAAAGAGCACGGCCCGGTATCTGGATCAAAAAGACGCGCAGTTGAGGGAACCGGGTATCGGACTTTTCAAAGAGTACGGCGCCTTTCCTCAGATCGTCGGCATCGTCGAAAACTCTCCGGCAGAAAAAAGCGGCCTTCAGGTCGGCGACTTGATCACAGAGATCGACGGGCTGACCACGCCGACGATGAGCCTGACCGAGGTCAACCTTTATTTGCGGGACAAAGAGGAAACGCCCCTTAATCTTAAGATTCTCAGGGAAGCAGACACCATCGATTTCAAAGTGGAAAGGTCCCTGCTTTTTGGCGACCCGATCAAGCTTTCGGTTCAAGAAGGAACCAGCGGCGTCCTGAAGATCGCCAGGCTGGACCCGCCCTGCCTGAGCGAGATCAAGACAGAGCTTCGGCCGGATCTCGAGAAGCGCAAGAAACCATTGATTATCGACCTCCGAAACTGCCAGGAAGGAAGCTTCGAAGAAGCCCAACAATTTATCAACCTCTTCCTAAAGGCAGAAAATATCGGCTACCTGGAAAAAAAGGGAGGGACGAAAGAGGCTTTTTCGGCGCCCGACGAGCCCATTCTGGCTCACCTCCCTCTCGTGATTTGGACCAATCAAGCCACGATGGGGCCGGCGGAGGCCGTCGCTGCCGTCCTCAAGAAGTCCAAACGGGCCAAGATCGTCGGCCTTCAGACGCTCGGCTTGGCGGCAAAACACCAGTTCATCTTGCTGGGTGACCAGACGTCCGTTATCCTCACGTCGGGAATATTTTGCCTCAATTCCGGAGAACAATTATGGGGTCGGGGTGCAGAGCCTGATATCAGAGTGGAAATGAATGAGCAGAGCTTTGACGCTTTCATGAAAAAGACCAAAAGCCTCCTCTCCACTTCCTGATCAATGAAGCCAGACCAGCCTCGCATCGAAAAGAAAGAAGACTATTCCTCCACTCGCCTTTATACGGCCTTTGCCGTTCTGGCGTTTTTCTCCTGCCTTGGCCTTGACTACCTGGCTTCAAGGAAAGGAGAACGATCTTACGTTTTTCCTGCGGCAGCGCCAAGAATGGAAGTCTCCGAGGCTCCTGTTTCCTTGACTCAAATCGTCCTTCAGTTCCTCGGGGAGTCCGGCCTTCCTGCGGACGCGATTCAAGAAGGGAAAGGAGAATCCGGGATTCCTCGGGTCAAGGTCAGCCTTCCCAGGGACGTTTACATCGAGCTTGAACCCAAGCTGAAAAGCATACTCAAAGAGAACAGGATCCCGTTTCAGAAAAAAGAGAAAGAGGATGAGGCGACGGTCTCTTTTTCCTGGGTTCTCAAAGGCAAAAACAATGAAAGGCTTGCCCTCCTGTTTGCCTGCCCGCGTCCGCTGCCCGAAAAGAAAGAAGAGGTCCGGCCGCTTCTCGGCGAAAACAAGGTGGCCATCATCATAGACGATATGGGAAACAGCCTGGAGGCAATCCAGGAAATCTGCGCCCTCAAGGAGCCGGTGACTATTTCCATCCTCCCCCTCAGTACTTATGCCCTTGAAACGGCCCAGATCGCGCACGAAAACGGCCTGGAAGTGATGCTTCACCTGCCCGGCGAGTCCCTCAACCATCAGGAGGGAATCGATGAGATGAACGGATTCATCCGCTCCGGGATGAGCGAGAAAGAGATCCAGGGCATGATCGCGGAGTCTTTTGCGAAAGTGCCCTATGTCGAAGGCGTCAATAACCATATGGGCTCAAAGATCACCCAGGAAGAGGCGGTCATGCGGCCGATCCTGCAGTTTTTGAAAGGAAAAGATCTCTACTTCCTCGACAGCAGGACAACCGCCGATTCCATCGCCTACGACCTCGCCAGAAAAATGGGCCTCCGCGCCGCTTATCGAAACATCTTCCTCGACTCTCCTACCGGCGTGAATTTCACAAAGCAGAAGATCATTGACCTCTGCCGCTTTTCCCAGCGCACGGGCAAGGCTATCGGGATCGGCCATCCCTTCCCCGAGACTCTCGAGGCCCTCAAAGAAAATTTGGGCCTTCTCGAAAAATACAGGGTCAAGCCTGTCTTCGTTTCCCAGGTCGTGGAAAAATAACCCGCCGAACCCGTGTCCCGCGCTATCCGCCACGAGCTTGGACCGGTCGACGAGCGCAAAGGCACAAAAACCCTCAAGGTTTGCATAATTTCTTTCCATCCGTTATATTAGAATTATAAGAAGGAGGACAAAAATGAGAAAATGCACTTCCCTTTTCATCTTTGTCGCGGCAGCCCTCCTCGTCTCCTTCTCCTTTTCCTGCGTGAAATCCAGCAGTCCCGAAGAACTCAAGGCCTCGCTGGAGGTCGTTAACGTCGAGACCAAATGGGTATCCAAGATTTATAAGCCTTGGCCTCCCAAGCTGATCCTCGTCCCGGTCATCTCCTTCCAGGTTAAAAACATCTCCAACACGCCCCTTAACTACGTTAATTTTAATGGGATCTTCAAATTCAAGAACGACACTGAGAATTTTGGGGACAACTTCCTGGCGGCCATCCGCAAAGAGCCCGTCCTTCCGGGCCAGTTGAGCAAGGTCATCACTCTGAAAAGCAATTTTGGAGTCGAAGGCAGGAACTTGGCCTCTTTCAAAGACAATCCCGAATGGAAGCCCGTGATTTGCCGGCTGTTTGTGCAGTCCAAAGGGTCTGTCCATGTCTTGCTCGGTGAATATGACATCTCTCGAACGATAGACTTCCACGAACCGGAGCCTGTGGGCATGGAAAAGAAAGAGGAAAAAAAGAACTGAAAAGAAAGAACCAGAATGAAACCATTCATCCCATCTCGCCTCTTCCTCACCAAGGGAAGGGGTCAGCACAAAGAAAAGCTGGCCAGCCTCGAGCAGGCCCTCAGGGATGCAGGCATCGCTCCGTTTAACCTGGTCAAGGTTTCGAGCATCTTTCCTCCCTACTGCAAACTGGTGGCGAGGGAGGAAGGGTTGAAGGCGCTCAAGCCCGGCCAGATTGTTTACCTGGTCATGAGCGAGAATTCCACCAACGAAGCCCATCGCTTGGTCTCCGCTTCGGTCGGTCTCGCCATCCCCAACAGCCCCGTCCACTACGGCTATCTCTCCGAGCATCACAGTTTCGGCCAGAACGACAAGGAAGCCGGAGTCTACGCCGAGCAGCTGGCCGCTTATATGCTGGCCACTACGCTTGGCAAAAACTTCGACATCAGCCAGATCTGGGAGCAGGAGCAAGAGAAAAAAACCTACAAGATTTCTGAGGAGCTGTTGGTCAGTTGCCGGAGCATCACCCAGACCACCAAGGGGAAAAAAGGAATCTGGACAACGGCTTTGGCAGCTGCCGTCTTTATCGATTAGCTTTTACAGGTTCAGAGGGTTTGGGTTCACGATCTTGATATAGCTTTGCTCTTTGATCTGTTTTAAGAATTCCTGGAGTTTCTTTTCCCGCTTTTCCGCAAAAAGCTGCTCTTCGATTTTCTTTTTGACCTCATCAAGAGTCAGGGGCCGGCTTTCCTTCTTCTCCTCCAGTTTCAGCACGTACCAGCCGTTTCTGGCCTCAATCCATGGCGTAACCTCGCCCACGCTCAATTTGACCACGGCCTGCTCCAGGGCTTTCTCCAGCTCTCCATGCTTAAACGTCCCCAGGTCGCCTTGGTTCTCTTTCATAGGGCTGTCAGAGTCCTGGCCGGCCACCATCGAAAAATCTTCGCCGGCGCTGAGTTTCTCGCTGATCTTTTTTTTCTTGGCCCCAAGCTCTTCTCCGCTTTTTCCTTCTGTCGACAGATAGATGGCCCGAATCTTGTACTCCGCGGGCTCGATAAACTCTTCAGGATTCAGCTTGTAATAATTGATGACTTCGGGTTCCTCAACGACGATGCTCCGGTCCACCTCATAGGCAATGACCGCCTGCCTCATGATGTTCTCTTCCAGCTGTTTGACAAATTGGTCATAGTCCATGCCTTGCTGGCGGAGCACCGCTCTGAACTGCTCCTCTGATTCAATGTTGTTCTGTTTCTTGAGGTTCTCAAGATACGCCTTCAGCTGCTCGGAGACATTGACCTGCTTCTTCTTGGCCGCCTGCAGAAGGAGAGTCTCAGTGATCATGTCATTCAGAAGCTCCCCCTTAATTCTATTATACTGTTTCTCGAACTCTTCTCCTTTCGTCTGCGCCTTGAGCATTTCTAACATAGAGTCATGATATTCCTTATACTTAGACAGGGTAATGATATCGTCGTTCACAATGGCCACGATTTCTTCCACAATTTCCCCCCCGGCTAACCCGATCACGCCGAACAGGAGAAACAGGGGCGCAAGAAAACCAAGTTTTTTTCTCATCAATCATTCCTCTGATAGGGAAAAGATAGGTTTTCGGGAAAGGCCTCCCAGTCAAGGCTCTCCTTTAATTCTTCCAGGCGGCGAGAGACCGCAGCCTTGACCTTCACGTCCATGAGATTGAGCCGGATGGTAGCGGACGCCTTTTCCAAAGGAATCCACTCCGGTTCATACCTTTTGTCCACCCTGAAAACATGAAAGCCATAAGAAGACTCGATTACCGGGCTGACCTCGCCCTCCTGCAACGAGAAAATGGCCGCTTCCCATTCCTGGGGAAGCTGGCCTTTTTGAAATATGCCCATGGCTCCGCCTTCGGATGCTTCCGGGCCGATGGACTCTGAAGTCGCCAGGCCCCTGAATTGCTCCGCTGAGGCCAGTTTGGCCTTATCCCAAACCTCGACCGCTTGCGCCTCCGTCGGGAGAAGAATCTGGCTGACCTCGACCCTCTCGGGCAGAAAAAATTCGCTCTTATGAAGGTCGTAATACCTCTGAATTTCACCCTCATCAACTTTTATATCTTTAACGACATCGCTGCTGTATTTTTCGACCATCATCTTGTCATAGAGGAGACCGGAATCAGATTCGAGAAGCGCCTTTTTTTCTTCTTCGGGCCAGGCTTCCCCGGCCTGCTTCTCCAGATACAGCCTTTTTTCTTCAGGAGAAGTAGTTATCTTTTGATCCCGGGCGGCCCGGAGGAAGAGCTTTTGCTCAACGAATTCATCATAGAGGCGGCTCAGGGTGAGAAACTCCAGCGCCTTGAGCTCAGTCCCCGCCTCCTCGCGCACATAGGAATTGAAATCGGCTTCGGAGTACTCGGTCTCCCCCACTCGAAGGACGACCCGATTATCGGCCTGCTGACCTTCTTGGGCAGAAGGAGGGGCCTCGGTCGAAGATTTCTTTGAGCCGCATTGGAAAAGCAGAAAAATGCTCAGAAAACAGGCAGAAAGATAAAATACATTTCTCCACCGAAGCCTTCGCGACGTCATTATCGTTTATGATCTTTAGTAATTTTAATTCATTATATTACAATTATATAACTCCTTCAAGACGGACAGCGTTTCAGCCATCACGGCAGCGTCCGTATCGGAGGACAGCGGCAGAGTCAATACCCCCTGAGGGGTCAGTACGCCCGAACGTTTTTTCAGGAACCGAGTAAATCCGACCAGATCAGCCAGGCCGGCCGGGGAAAACTTGAGGACAAGCCTGTTCCCGATTCTGTCGATGGACTTGATCTTGATCTTCTGAGCCAGATGCTTGACGGCCCCATATTGAAGAAGGTTCTCCACGCTCCGGGGAAGAGGGCCAAACCGGTCTTTGACCTCTTCTTTTATCTGACCGACCTCATCCAGGCTATCGATAGAAGAGACGCGCTTGTAAAGGTTAAGCCTTAAGTTGATCTGAGGGAGATAAATCTCGGGGATTCGGATGTCCACGCGCAAGTTGATCTCGCTTTTCGCCTCCTCCATCTTTTCTCCCTTGAGCTCTTTGATCGTCTGTTCAAGGAGCTCCATGAAATAATCGAACCCTACGGCCTCCAGGTATCCGTGCTGCTGGGACCCGAGGAGGTTCCCGGCCCCCCTGATCTCCAAGTCTTTGGCCGCCAGCCGGAATCCCGAACCCAACTCGCTGAACTCTTTCAAGGCTTTCAGCCGCTCTTTGGCCAACGGCGTCAATTCCGCAAAGGGCGGGACAAGGAAGTAAGCAAAGGCCTGACGGGAGGACCGCCCGACACGGCCGCGGAGCTGGTAAAGCTGGGACAGGCCGAAGAGGTCGGCCCTGTCGACGATAAGCGTGTTGACGAGGGGAATATCGATCCCGTTTTCGATGATGGTCGTCGAGATCAGCACGTTGTCCTTGCCGCCGATAAAATCGATCATCCTCTTCTCGATGGTCGCGCTCGGCATTCTCCCGTGGATGGAAGCGACCCTGGCCTGGGGAACAAGCTTCTCCACCGTCCTGACGATCTTATCGATATCTTCGATTTTGTTGTGAATATAGTAGACCTGGCCCTGGCGGTTAAGCTCCTGCTTTACGGCAGAAGAGATGAGCTTCGTCTGGCTAGGAGCCACGACCGTGTGGATGGCCAGCCTGTCCTTGGGGGGCGTTTCGATCAGGCTGATATCCCTGAGGCCGGAGAGGGAAAGGTTGAGGGTGCGAGGGATGGGCGTTGCTGTCAGCGTGAGGACATCCACATTCGCCTTCATCTGTTTGATCTTCTCTTTATGGTTCACTCCGAAACGCTGCTCCTCATCGATGACGAGAAGGCCGAGGTCGTGGAACCCCACATCTTTGGACAGAAGCCGGTGGGTCCCGACGATGATGTCGACCAGTCCTTTTCTCAGGTCCTCGACGATTTTTTTCTGCTGGGTTCTTGACTGAAGCCTGCTGAGCGCCTCGACCCTCACGGGAAAGAGCACCATCCGATTGCGGAACGTCTTCAGGTGCTGGCTGGCCAGGACCGTTGTTGGGCAAAGCACGGCCACCTGCTTTCCGTCCATGGCCGCTTTGAAGGCGGCCCGCATCGCCACCTCCGTCTTGCCGTAGCCGACATCTCCGCAGACCAGGCGGTCCATCGGGGAATCCGATTCCATATCGATCTTGATGTCCTTGATCGTCCTGAGCTGATCCTCCGTCTCTTCAAACTCAAAAGTCTTGTCAAATTCACTTTCCCAGTTCCCCGATGAGCTGAAGCTGAACCCCTGCAGGGCCTTTCTCCTGGCATACAATTCCAGGAGCTCCCGGGCCATCTTCTCGATGGCCTTCTTGGTCCGCTCTTTTGTCTTTTGCCACGAGAGGCTGCCCAGTTTATCAAGGGGCGGGAAGGTCGAACCCACCTTCGAGTATTTTTGGACCAGGTTCAAGTCTTCGACCGGGACATAGAGCTTGTCCTCGTCCAGGTAGGCGATCTCGATAAATTCCCTGTTCTTGCTGTCCACATCGAGTTTGACCAGCCCGCGAAAGATTCCGATGCCGTAATCCGTGTGGACGACGTAGTCGTTCTCTCTGAGGTCCTGAAAATGGGAGACAAAAGGCCTTCGGGAAGGCCGGCTGACAATGACCTTCTCTTCGGTAAAAATATCCTTCTCGGAAAAATAGGTTATTTTTTCGGGCGGATAGCTGAATCCCTGCTCGAGATTCCCCAAAAGGAGCATGATCTCGCCCGCCCTTGGGGAGGCGAACGGGCTCAACTCTTCGACCGCCCTGACCTTGTTCTGGGTGAGGAGGGTTCGGAGTTTTTGCCTGACCGTGGGGTTGGAAAGATAAATCCCGCAGCGCTCCCTGACCCGCTGCAGTTTTCTCATGTACTGGAGGAAGAAGGGAATCTTATTGCTAAACTTCGGTACAGGCTGGAAAGGGAAAATGTACGTCTTTTTCTTTTCCTGGGGAAGGAGATCCCCAAAGACGAGGGCATCCTCGAGAACCCGATTCCAAAGTGACGAAGGATAGATCTCTTCCGGGGCAAGGCAGAACGTCCCGGCCTCCCGAAGCTCTCGGTACTGCTTCTCAAGGTCTTCTTTAGCTTCGTCCCGTTCCCGCTCGACCTCGTCCGGATCAGCAATAATAAAGAGCGCGTCTTTAAGATAATGAGAAAAGGGAACGAAATGGTCTTTGTGGAGCATGGCCAGGAAGGCAAAGGACGGAAAGATGTCCCCGTTTTTCAATAAATCAATTTTTTTCTTCAGGTCATCCTGAACAGATGTTGTTCTTTCCAAGGCCAGCCTTTGCCATTCGTCGAGAAAACGCGCCGAGTCCGGGAATTCCCGGAGCGAGGGCAGCAAGATTCGGGACAACCGGTTCATAGAGCGCTGGGTCGAGGGGTCGAATTCCCGCAAGGAGACGACCTCGTCGCCGCTGAATTCGATGCGGTAAGGAAACTCTCCCCAGGGAGAAAAGACATCCACTATGCCTCCGCGCCAGGCGTATTCACCGGGGGAGGCGATCAAATCCTCTTTGGCATAGCCGTATCCGCTGAGGACCTGGAGGACCCGGTCACGCCCGCAGCTCCGGCCTGCTTCAAGCTCCAGGAAACCGTTGCTCAAATCTTCGGGGGCGGGAAAGGGCTTGAGAAGCCCGTAAAGATTCGTAATCACAAGGGAAGAAGAAGGCCGGATAAGACGAGAGAAAAATTTCATCCGGGAGGAAACGGCATCCAGGGACGGGAAAATCTCTTCGTAGGGGTTCTCATTAAGGGGCGGCAGGATGTCCAGGCCGAGAGGCATCGAGAACTGCGAGAAGTAGAACCCGCACGGGCCTTCGAGACGGGAGAGGGACTGCCCGGCGGGCTGGATATAGACAATTCTTTTCTTGATAGCGCGGCCGAGGCATGCCAGAAAGTAGGGCCTTGCCGCTTCAATCAGGCCCGCGGCCCTCAGCCCTTTTTTCTCCAGCCGGACATCCTGGATGAGATTCTTGAATTCTTCGGTTTGTTCAAGAAAATCGAGGCTCATAGGAACGACTATCTATTATACGGTTATTCCTTTGAATCCGTCCATTCGGGCTCGTCAGGCGGAAGCATCTCTGATTATGTGAGAGCGGGGCTTTGAAAAGGGCTCGGGCGACCAT
>CAZOKP010000060.1:0-16646 GCA_964580435.1 uncultured Eubacteriales bacterium | reverse complement strand
ATCAGCGGTATCGTAACATCGCAGGAATGCGATCCCTCTGCGGGTGATGACTACCAGTATTTCAGGAAAATCATGTCCCTTGAGGCGAACGCTGCCGTCGAAGGCGCTTTTGCCGCCGGAGCTACGGAGGTCTGGGTGCGGGACGCTCATGACTCAGCCCGGAATATCCTGCCCGACCTCTTGGATAAGAGGTCCAAGCTCATCCGGGACTGGTCGGGAGCGCCGCAGGTGATGATGGATGGGATCGACAAGACTTTTGATGCTGTCCTGTTCGTCGGCTACCACGCCAAGGCCGGAACTCCCGACGCCACCATCGAACACACAATGTCCTCCGGCAGGATAACGGACATCATGATCAACGGCATTTCCCTGCCAGAAGCCGGGATCAACGCTCTGATTGCCGGGTACTGCAATGTCCCAGTTGTCTTTGCGGCAGGGGACAAGGCCCTTTGCGATCAGGTAAAAAAGCTCTTCGGTGAGGTCGAGACTGTTGCCGTCAAGGAAGGCCTGGGAGGCGCTGCCATCTGTCTTCAGCCGGAAGTATCTCGCGAAAAGATAAAGGCCGGCGTGACGAACGCTTTGCAGAACCTCGGCAAATACAAGCCCTATAAACTGAGTCCTCCCTATAAGCTTGTCTTGATATTTAAAGTTGAAAAGATGGTCTATAACGGCCAGTTCTATCCGGGAGCCAAAAGAACGGGAGATTGGGAGCTCACCTACGAGAGCAACGATCTTATGGACGTCATCCGGGCTATGGAGTGGATGCTCAAGCAGTAAACTGACTCGATTCTCTCCGCCCGCAGCGTGATGATCCCCAAGGCCTGGAAATGTTGCCAAAATGACCTACGATGTGATCGTGATCGGAGCGGGGATCGGCGGCTTAGGCTGTGCGGCCAAACTCGCCAAGCACGGCAAAAAGGTTCTTGTCCTGGAAAAGGACCGCCATATCGGAGGGACAAGCTACCTCTTCAAGCGCAAGGGATATTCCTTTCCGATGGGCCCCCTGTCTTTCAGCTTTCCCGGGCTGGTCAGAGAGTTTCTTTTAGAAACCGGCGTCGGGACGCCGCTCGAGTTCAAAAGAAATCATTTCCAGCTCATCAGCCCCTCCCTCAGTATCATCTTCTCTCGGCCATTTAAAGACATCAAAGAAGAGCTCAAAAAAACCTTTATCCGCGAGCAAAAACGCCTGGATGCCTTTTTCCCCGAGCTCGAAGAACTGGTTTCCTTGACGTCTGATATCCATCTCTGGCATCCGGATTATCGATTGGGCAACAAAAGAACAGAAAAGGCGGAAAGCGGCGCGGGCTTGGATAAGAAGATCGCCCGTATACGAGAAATGTCGCAGACACCTTGCCGGGAAACTCTCGAGCGCTATTTCTCCGACCGCCGGCTGATCAATTTTCTCGGGTCCCAGGGGACGTCGCCGCCCGAAATGTCGCTTCTCAACCTGGCTTTCATGTGGAATGTGATGTGCCGGGAAGGGGTCTGGTTTCCATCATGCGGTATTCATGGCTTAAGCGACCTGCTCGCCGGCATCGTTCTAAGTAACGGCGGGGAAGTCAAACTGGGAACGCCTGCGGCAAAGATCATTATCAGTGAGGGCAAGGCGGCCGGCGTGAGATCTGCCGACGGCGCGGCCTTTTTTTCTGAATGGGTTGTTTCCAATGCGGACTACAAAAAAACGTTCCTTGAGTTGAGCGACCCGCAGGACATCCCCCCTGATTTTCTTGACACTATCGCCGGGGTGCCTTATACGGGCTCCGAGCTCTGTGTTTATCTGGGCGTTGACCCGCTCCGGGTCGACCTCAGCCGCATCAACGCCCAACATCTCTTTTACCGGCACAAAGAAGAGGCGGGGGTGGACATTCTCTCCGACCTCGAGGATTTTGAAAACCGAGAGTTCGAGGTCTGCTTGTGGTCAGCCAATGCTCCCGGCCTCGGGCCCCAGGGGAAAGAGTCATTGGTGCTGCGGGTCGACTTTCCATATGACCACTTTTCGCGCTTTCGGACGGGTGAAAAAAGGAGAAGAGAGGATTATCAGGGTTATAAAATTCAGCTGGCTCAAAACCTGATTCGGGCCGCCGAACATATCCTACCGGGGCTAACTTCTTCAATCGAGGTTATGGAAACTTCGACTCCGTTGACTTACGAGGATTGGGGCCATCGCTACCGTGGTTCCATAGCCGGCTGGACCTGGAGCGCGGATTATGAAAGAGCGTTCGGCGGGAAACTGCTGATTGAAACACCAATTGAGCATCTGCTGATGGCCGGAATATACGCTGCCTCCGAACTTTTCCTGGGCGGTGTTCCGACAGCTCTCCAGACGGCCAACCTTGCCGCTGACCTCGTCCTTTCCTAAACGACCTTTTTCTCTCCTTCAGCCGCGTGGCCGAAACGGTCGTGGGCAAAGGGCGCCAGGTCAAAATCAGTTGAACCGTCCAGGATGAGCTGGCTCAAGATCCTGCCGACGGCCGGCCCTTGCTGGAAGCCATGCCCCGAGAATCCGCAGGCGCAAAAGAACCCGGGCAAGGTTGGAATCTCGCCTATAATCGGATTATCGTCGGGCGTAACCTCATACAGGCCGGCCCATCCTCGAAGGATGCGGGCGGTTTCCAAAGCTGGAACCCGATGGACCGCCGCCTCGACGACTTTCTCCATGAACCCTCTATCGACATGAAGGTGAAAGCTCGGGGTTTCATCCGGGTCGCTCATGCCGAGGATGATTCCCGGGTCCGCTCCGCGTAAATAGAAACCGACATCCTGGTCGATGATCATCGGCACTGGTTTAGGAAGCGCATCGAAAGGCGTGGTCATGAAGACCTGACGCCGGTAAGGCCACACCGGAAGTTTCAACCCGGCCATTCCGCCGACCTCGGCAGCCCAAGGCCCGGCGGCATTGACAACAACAGAACAAGAGACCGGCCCTCTCGACGTCACGACGCTCTGGATTCTTCCTCCAGATGTTTTAATCCCTGTAACCTTGGTCAGTTCCTCAATGCTCACGCCGAGCGTTCTCGCTTGGCCGGCAAACCCCATCGTCACAAGATAGGGATCGGCATAACCGTCTTTCGGGCCAAACGTGCCCCCCTTGATGTCCGCGACATTAAGATAGGGCCAGCGCCGACTGATTTCTGCGGGCGTCAAGGTCTCGACGGGGACACCGAAACTCCGCTGAATTTCGACCGAGGAAAGGAATTCTCCCCAGGTTTCTTCTTTCCTGGCTAAAAAAAGATAGCCCGCCTGGCGAAATTTAATATCCACGCCGAACTCTTCTTCAAAGCATTCAAAGACGCGCACAGACTCCTGCGAGAGCTTGATGTTGGCCGGGTGGGAAAACTGCTGCCGTATACCTCCCACGCTCAGTCCCGTTGAGCCCTGCGCCACGAGGTCCTTTTCCAAAAGAACAACATCGGTCAACGCGCGCTTGGCCAGATAATAGGCCGTGCTTGTGCCCATGATGCCGCCGCCTATGATGACGACCTCGGCGCTGCTTCGCCATGCCGGCATTTCAGTCTCTTTTCTTTGGTATCTTTTTGCCTCAGTATAATACAGTCCCCTTGATTGGGGAAGAAAAAGCTGATGAAGTTGTGCTCGAGCGCATTTTATTGTAATAATGGAGACCTTCAGGCTGATAAAGTGAGACGATGAAGAAATCCATTGCCGCGCTCGCTCATGTTGTGTTGGTCTCCGTTTGTCTTCTTTCCGCTGGGATTCAAAACATCTCTCCCCGGACAGCTTATGAAATGACAAAAGATCCCGCAACATACCTCGTCGATGTCAGGAGCATCGCCGAGTATTACCTTGTGGGACACCCGGAAATGGCCGTGAATATCCCGTTCACCTTCTGGAGTGAGGCCGAACAAAAGTTGGTTCCCAACGATAATTTCATCGAGGATATCAAGCTGCGGTTCAAGAGCGATGATATTCTCGTCTTTCTATGTCGGAGCGGAGGAAGGAGCGTGGTTGCAGCCCGGGCTGCCCTGAGCGCCGGGTTTACCCATGTTTTCAACGTCGAGGAGGGGTTTGAGGGCAAACCTGATGCCAAAGGCTATCGCTCCATCGGCGGCTGGAAAAACAGCGGACTCCCTTATACTTTTGCCATCGACAGCGCTAAAATTTATCGTCCAAGCAAGAATAAAGAAGAGGTCAAGAGATGAACGAGGGTACTCTAGAGACCGGACCACGGTACGAACGGAGTTTTGAAGTTCAAGCTTATGAAATGGGCCCCGGCGGCAGGGTGAAGCTGGGGAGCCTGCTCAATTACTTCCAGGAGGCCGCCAGTGAGCATGCTGATAAACTCGGGGCGTCTGTTATCGACCTAATCTCTAAGAATCTGACCTGGGTTATATCCCGGTACCATATCGAGATATTCCGCTATCCTTTGTGGAAAGAATCTTTTCAGATGACGACCTGGCCGTCCGTCCAGCGAGGTCTCTTTGCCCTGAGAGAATTTGAAGTCAGGGATAAACAAAAAAATGTGTTGGCCACGGCCACGTCGTCCTGGATGCTGCTCGATATCAAAAGCAAAAAGCCTGTTCAACTGGCTGACCATCTTCCCAAATATCCCAAGGACCCTCGTCGGGCCATTTCCGACGCTTTTGACCCTTTGCCAAGAACCGGGAAAATCGACCTGGAACTGCCTTTTCGGGTTCAGAGGCGCGACCTGGACTGGAACAGGCATGTCAACCACGTGGTCTATGTGGAATGGGCCGTGGAAACAGTTCCCCAGGAGATACTCGAGAACTTCCAGCCGGCCGAGATCGAGGTCGATTTTCGGGCCGAAGCGTTATTCGGCGAGACCGTTCTTTCCCGGACCGAGGTCGTTTCACTTGCGGACGGGCCCGCGCTGACTCACCAGATCATCAAGGAAAAGGAGCGGAAAGAATTGACCCGGCTGCGAACTCACTGGAAAAAATTCTGAGAAAGCGGCCTGAAGTTGCGATTTTAACCCGGCTGATATATCCTTTAGCTTCTTTGAAGAAATGAAGACATAAACTAAGGAGAGCAACGTTTGGAGTACCGCTTGCTGGGCCGGTCGGGCTTGAAAATCTCCGCGCTTTCTTACGGGGCCTGGGTCACTTTCGCCGACCAGATGGGAGAAGACGTAGCCGCCGCCTGCATGAAGACGGCTTACGACTCCGGCGTCAATTTTTTCGACAACGCCGAGGCCTACGCCGGCGGCCGGGCGGAAATCATGATGGGCCATATTCTCAAGAAGTTTGGCTGGAGACGGTCTGAGCTCATCATCTCCACCAAGATTTTTTGGGGCGGAGCGGGAGTCAATGAGAGAGGCCTGTCACGGAAGCACATCATCGAAGGCGCCCCTGCCTCTCTTTCCCGTTTGCAGATGGAATACGTGGATTTGATCTTTTGCCACCGGCCGGATGTGGAGACTCCAATAGAAGAGACGGTGTGGGCGATGAATCAGGTTCTCAACCAGGGCCAGGCGCTCTACTGGGGGACAAGCGAATGGAGCGCCCGGCAAGTGGTTGAGGCCTGCCTGATCGCTCGTCGCGAACATCTCCTTCCTCCAGTTATGGAACAGCCTCAATACAAC
Source organism: uncultured Eubacteriales bacterium (assembly GCA_964580435.1). GTDB lineage: Bacteria > Acidobacteriota > Aminicenantia > Aminicenantales > UBA8522 > CAZKEW01. Next base: position 11,089 of record CAZOKP010000060.1, on the reverse strand, counting down.
ATGTTTCATCGCGAACGCATGGAAAAAGAGTATCTCCCCCTCTTTAAGGACTTCGGGTTAGGAGCGACCACCTGGAGTCCTTTGGCGGGAGGACTCCTCACAGGAAAATATAACGAGGGGATCCCTCAGGAAACCCGGGTCACTTTGCCCGGCTATGAATGGCTCAGGGAACGGTATACCGGCCCGGAAGCAGAAGCCAAAATAAAAAAGGTCCGCCAGCTCAAGACCATCGCAGCTGAGATGGGCGCGTCACTGGCCCAAATGGGCCTGGCGTGGTGTCTCAAGAACTCCTTTGTGAGCTCTGTTATCACCGGCGCATCCCAGCCGGAGCAAGTCGTCGAAAACATGAAGGCTATGGACATCGTCGCTAAATTGACTCCAGAGATCATGAGCCGGATCGAAGGCATCCTGGGGAACAAACCGGTCCCCGAGCCGAACTTTCGTTAGGGAAGGGAAGACAGAATGCTAGTGAAACGAATGTCTAGACAATATTGTTTTACGCTCTTACTTATCCTCGTGGGAGCGTTTTTGGGTTGCGCCAAGAAGCAGAGCCCTGCCGACCTTATCTTGATGAACGGCAAGATCGTCACAATGGATAAGGAGATGCCCGAGGCAGAGGCATTGGCGGTAAAGGGCGACCGAATTGTGGCCGTTGGAACCTCAAAAAAAATCAAGGCTTATAAGGGAGACGCGACTCAGGTCATCGACCTCCAGGGAAAGCTGGCCATCCCGGGATTCATCGAAAGCCACGGCCATTTCACCGGCATCGGAGAAGCAAAAATGGAGCTGAACCTGGCCGCGGCCACGAATTGGGATGAGATCGTGGCCAGGGTCGGAGAAGCCGCCAAAAAAGCGAAGCCGGGGGAATGGATCACAGGCCAGGGTTGGCATCAGGAAAAATGGGACAAAACGCCCCAGCCCAATATCGACGGCCTGCCTTTTCATTATGACCTCAGCAAGGTCTCACCAAACAATCCCGTCTTGCTCACCCATGCCAGCGGCCATTCCTGTTTGGCCAATGCCAAAGCAATGGAGCTCGGCGGTGTCAATAAAGCTACTCCGAACCCGCCGGGCGGAGAGGTCGTGAAGGACTCGCAGGGAAATCCCATCGGTGCTTTCATCGAAACCGCGCAGGGCTACATCGGACGCGCCCTGGCCGGCGATCAAATGAAGAGGACGCCGGCTGAGATTCAAGGCCAGGAGACGCGCGCCATCGAGCTGGCGGTTCGGGAGTGCTTGTCCAAGGGGATCACCAGCTTCCATGATGCCGGCGCCTCCTTCAAAACCATCGATTTGTACAAAGCCCTCGCTGACGACGGGAAGATAGGGGTGCGCCTTTATGTGATGATCAGCGAGGAAAATGAAGCCCTGAAAGAGAGAATGGGGCAGTACAAGATCATCGGGGCGGGACAGAATCATCTGACCGTCCGGGCGATCAAGCGCCTGATCGACGGCGCTTTGGGCGCCCACGGCGCCTGGCTCTTGGAGCCTTATACCGATCTGCAGACATCAACGGGCCTGAACACTACCCCCCTCGAGGTCATGAAGGAAACGGCCCGGCTGGCCATCGAGGACGATTTCCAGCTCTGCACCCATGCCATCGGAGACCGGGGTAACCGGGAAACGCTGGATATCTATGAAAATGCCTTCGCTTCCCGCCCTGAAAAAAAGGACCTGCGCTGGCGCATCGAGCATGCCCAGGTTTTGAATCCGGCGGATATTCCCCGTTTCGGGAAAATGGGCGTGGTCGCGGCAATGCAGGGCATTCACTGCACCTCGGACGGCCCCTGGGTGATCAAAAGGATCGGCGAACAGAGGGCCGAGGAAGGAGCCTATGTCTGGCGGGAGTTGATCAAGACAGGCGCTATGATCTCGAATGGTACAGATGCTCCCGTCGAAGACGTAGACCCAATCGCTTCGTTCTATGCCTCGGTGACCAGGAAGATGAAAGACGGAAAAGCCTTCTTTCCCGGCCAGTGCATGACTCGGGAAGAGGCTTTACGTTCGTATACCTGGAACGGAGCGTACGCCGCATTCCAGGAAAATATTCTTGGTTCGCTGACGCCCTCTAAACTGGCCGATATCACAATTCTCTCCAAGGATATCCTGAGCGTTCCTGAAGACGAAATCTTAAGCGCCGAAATTGTCTATACGATCGTCGGCGGACAAGTCCTCTATCAAAAGAAAACCTGATCAACGCAGGGAGGAAGGGATGGGTGGCTTTTTTGGCGTTATTTCCAAGGTCGACTGCATCAACGATCTTTTCTATGGCACGGACTATCATTCCCACCTGGGCACGAAAAGGGGAGGTCTGGCTGTTTACCGGCCCGACGGGTTTGTCCGGGTCATCCATAGCATCGAGAACGACCAGTTCCGCTCCAAGTTCGACCCGGATATAGCGGTCATGCATTCCCGCGCAGGCATCGGCGTCATCAGCGATTATGATGACCAGCCGCTCCTCATCCGCTCTCACCTGGGAGATTATGCCATTGTCACGGTCGGCGCCATCAAGAACGCAGAGGCGCTGGCCAGGCAGGCCTTTCAAACCCGGCGCCTCCATTTTTCCGAAATGAGTGGAGGAGAGATCAGCCCGACCGAGCTCGTTGCCACATTGATCAACCAGGAAGAGACATTCGAGGCCGGAATCGAAAGAGCCCAGGAGGCGGTCGAGGGTTCTTGTTCTCTGCTCCTTCTTACGGAGCGAGGGATATATGCTGCCCGGGATAGATGGGGCCGGACCCCTGTGGTGATCGGCCGAAAAGAGGTCAGCTTCGCCGTGGCCATGGAAACCTGCTCATTTCCCAACCTCGGTTTTAGGATAGAAAAATATCTCGGTCCCGGAGAGATCGTCTTTATCGCGACGGAAGGGTATGAACAAAGAAAGCCCCCTCAGGAAAAAATGCAGATCTGCGGTTTCCTCTGGGTTTATTACGGTTATCCTGCCTCGAGCTACGAGGGGATTAACGTGGAATGGGCGCGGAACCGCTGCGGCGCATTCCTGGCCCGGCGCAACCCGATCGATATCGATTTTGTGGCCGGCATCCCGGACTCGGGCATCGGCCATGGCCTGGGCTATGCCGCCGAAGCGGGAGTTCCTTTCAAGAGACCGTTCGTCAAGTACTCGCCCACGTGGACCCGCAGTTTCATGCCCCAGAATCAAGTCGTCCGGGACCTCGTGGCCAGGATGAAGCTCATCCCCATCCGCGAGCTGATCGAAGGCAAGAGATTGCTCTTCTGCGAGGATTCGATCGTCCGGGGCACGCAGCTCAAGGACACGATCCAGAGGCTTTATGAAGCCGGAGCCCTGGAAGTTCATATGCGGCCGGCCTGTCCCCCTCTTGTCTACAGCTGCAAATTCCTAAATTTTTCGACCTCAAGGTCTGAGCTCGACCTGGCAGCCAGAAGAGCCATCCGGGAGCTCGAGGGCGATAACGTCCGCGACGTGAGCGAGTATTCTCGGAACGGAACGGAAAAATACAAGGCCATGGAGGAAAAAATCCGGCGCCGGCTCAACCTGACAACGCTCAAATATCAGCGCTTGGAAGACCTCGTCGAAGCCATCAGCCTGCCCAAAGAAAAGATCTGCACCTACTGCTGGGACGGGGCAGAAACGTCCTGACTTCAATTCCCAGGGAAAGGCGGATTTTCAGATGACTCGGCTGGAGGATGGAGCCGGTGGCTGGATTGGAATAAATCCGGAAGGGAGGTTTAAACATGTCCATTCTTTTTTTAATCGGAAGGATCATCGTCGGCGGCTACTACATCTATAATGGGCTCAACCATTTTCTCCGGTTCGCGATGCTGTCCGGATACGCTAAAAGCAAAGGGGTTCCTCTTCCTGAAATCTCTGTAGCCGTAGCCGGAGTCCTTCTTCTTGTGGCAGGCGTCACTCTTCTCCTTGGTTTTTACCCGGAAATTGGAGTAGTAGCGCTCGTCCTGTTCCTCATTCCCGTAAGCCTTATGATGCACAATTTCTGGGCCGTCGGGCCGGACGAGAAAGCCATCCAGATGATCAACTTCACCAAGAATATGGCCCTCTTGGGTTCTGCTCTGATGTTCTTAAAGATCGGAAAACCCTGGCCCCTCAGCCTCGGCTAAGAAAAACCTATATGGCGGTATTCAGCGTCTCCAGAATCGGAACCTATGACACCTGTCCGCTCCAGTACAAGTATGCTTATGTAGATTGCATTGAGGTCGAGGCCAAAGACACCATAGAAACCTTTCTCGGCCAACGGGTCCACGAGGCCCTCGAAAAACTCTACCGGGATAAGCGGCATGAGAAACTGCTCTCCCTTGAAGAGTGGCTGGCCTATTACGACAAGAAATGGCAGGAGCATTGGAAGGACACGGTCATCATCGTCAAGAAAGATTACACTCCGGAGAACTACCGCCAAATGGGAAAAAGGTACCTCACCGACTATTACCATAGACACAGGCCGTTTGACCGGGGAAAGGTGCTCGGGCTGGAAACAAAGGACATCCTGGGCTTGGATGAGAAAGGGGAATATCCGTTTCATATCCGCATTGACAGGCTCGTCGATATGGGCGACGGCCTTTATGAGGTGCACGACTACAAGACGAGTTCCGGTCTGCCGAAGCAGGAGGCCCTGGACGCCGACAGGCAGCTGGCGATCTACGCTCTCTGGGTCAAGCGCCGGTTCAAGGACTTCAAGCGGGCCCGGCTCGTTTGGCATTTTCTCGCCTTTGACAAGGAAATGGAATCATGGAAAACGGCCGACGAGCTCGAGCAGGTCAGGGAGCAATTCCTGGCTCGGGTCAAAGAGATCGAGGCGGCCCAGGAATTTTCCCCCGTCGTTTCCAGCCTGTGTGACTGGTGTGTTTATAAACCCATCTGCCCGATGTGGAAACACGGGGTTGAGACCGAACGGCTGCCCGAGAATGAATATCTCAATGACCCGGGAGTCAAGCTTGTCGACGAGTATGTCAAAACAAAGAATCAATACGACTCTTTCTGCCGAGACACTGAAGGAAAAATGGAAAAGCTCAAGCAGGCTCTGATCGCCCTCTGTCAAAAAGAAGCTGTCTCGGTCGTTTTCGGGTCTGAAAACAAGATCACCGTCAAGGAACAAGAGCTGCTGAAATTTCCCCCCAAGAATACGGCAGAGCGGGAAGAACTCATCGCGTCTTTAAAACGAATCGGCAAATGGGACGAGGTTGTTGAACTGGATGTTAATGCCCTGACCAGGATCTTGAAGAAGCGGGAATGGAGTGAACCCGAACTGGAGGTCTTAAAGAGTTTCTGGTCTCAAGAAACGACGTACAGGCTGAGCGTTGGCAAAAAATAAAACAGGCCGGATTGGTCTCATCCTTTTTTCTTTTTTTCTTGGTCTCGTTCTCTCGGCATCCTGTCACAAGAAGACAGAGGAGGGCGTCATCTTGGAGCTCGTCGACACTCTTGCCCGGCTGGCAGAGAAAAAGGACCTGGAGACGATCATGACTTATTTTGCTGATGATTTTTCGGATTTCGAAGGCCGGGACAAGGCCGGGCTTAAAGCTCTGTTGGTAGGCTATTTCAGCGGCCGCACGGGAATTGTCGTCCATCAACTTAGCAGTCGTCTCGATACGTTAGAGATTAGCCGGGCTTCCCTTCAGACTGAAGTGGCCCTTTCTTCTGGGGGAGCAGAAGCATTGCGCCGGCTGGTCAGGATCTCCCCCGACAATTACAGGATTAGGATCGGGCTGGTTAAAGACGGGACGGGCTGGCTCATCCAGTCTGCGGAATGGTCTTATATCAGCCTCAACGAACTCTTCCCGGAATCCTTGACCATGCTCAAAAAAATATTTCCCAAATTGTGAGTATTTTCTATAAAATAGATTTGAGATGAAAAACTATTCTACGGAGATCCTTATCGTCGGCGGAGGACCGGCCGGATATACGGCCGCAATTTATGCGGCGAGGGCGGGGAGACGGACACTGATTCTTCAGGGGAGGGGGGCCTCCCGGCTTACGATCGGGTACAGCATTGAAAATTACCCCGGGTTTGACTCGATCGCCAGCCAGGAACTTTTGGGTAAGTTCAGGGAACAGGCTCAGCGCTTTGGGGCGGAGGTCATCAGCGAGGATGCCATCGACTTCAACCTCTCGTCCGACCCGAAATACGTGGTCACGCGCGAGAGCCTTCTCGAAGCTAAAGCCGTAATTCTTGCCACTGGCAAACCTGTCGCCAAGGAAACGATGATCCCGGGAGAGGAGAGGCTCCTCGGGACGGGAGTCAGCTATTGCGCGACATGCGATGGGCCTCTCTACCGCGGCCTCCCCGTGGCCGCTTTTGGTTTGTCTGAAGAGGCGGCGGAAGACATCCTGGCACTCCACCAGCTGGGTTGCCAGGTTTATTGGATTCCCGGAGGGTCTAAAGAGGGCGGATTGCCGGCCGGGTTGCTCGAGGAAATTGAGAAGAAAAAAATCCTCGTCTATTGGAAGACTGCGGTCAAGGAGATCGTCGGCCAGAAAGGAGTCGAGAGGCTTGTTTTGGAGAAGGAGGGAAAAGAGGAAGAGCTTAAAATCGCGGCCTTTTTCATTTTTAGGGAGAGCCTGACTTCGCCCCTGTTTGCCAAGGCCGGCCTTAAGCTCGATCATAAACAATGCCTGGCTGTCGACCGTTTTCAGAGGACAAACCTTGAGGGAGTTTTTGCGGCCGGGGATATCACTTGCGGGGGAATGCAGGTCGTTACGGCAGCCGGCGAGGGGGCCGTGGCAGCCATGCAAGCGATTATATATCTCAGGCAAAAAGCCTGACCGGGAAATTTTGCTCAGGCAAAAGTCCGCAGCTTGTCACTGAGGCCGGGATCCTGCAGCTTTCGCAGGGCATTCAATTCGATCTGCCTGATCCTTTCTCTCGTCACCTGAAGTCGAGAACCTACCTCTTCCAGGGTCTGATCGCCACGGTCATCCAGCCCAAACCTTAAGCGGATGACTTCCGCCTCTCGATCGCTGAGCTTGGTGAGAGACTGTTCGATCTGTTCCCTGAGGCTATTATGGATCACCGTATCGGCAGGTGAGGGTGTGCCCGTTTCCTCGATCAAATCGCCGAGAGCGCTTTCTCCGTTCTCTCCGACCGGGGTCTCGATGGACACTGTTTCCTTGGTGTTCTGCATGATTTCCCTGATTTTTGCCGTGGAGAGGGCCGCCATTTTGGCGGTCTCATCGAGAGTGGGCCCTCTTCCGTTCCTTCTCGCAAAGGCCTGCGTTATCTTGGCCAGCCTTTGGAGGGTCTCGCTCATGTGAACCGGAATCCTGATCGTCCTGGACTGGTCGGCAATGGCCCTGGTAACGGCCTGTCGGATCCACCAGGTTGCATATGTTGAGAACTTGTGGCCCAGGCGGTAATTGAATTTTTCGACGGCCTTGATTAGGCCGATGTTTCCTTCCTGGATCAGGTCGAGAAAGGTCAAGCCCCGGTTCTGATATTTCTTGGCGATGGAAACGACGAGCCTGAGATTGGCTGCGACAAGTTCATTCTTAGCCTCATCCCGGAGGCGTTTGCCGCGCTTCATTTCTCGCAGGATTTTCATCGCCTCGGATGATCTTTTCCTGGTCCGGCCTCGGCTGGCGGAGCGCAATTTGGCCGTAACGCTGCTCGTCATGATATCCGTGTATTCGGGCCGAAGCTCGAGCTCTTCCAGACGTTGACGCAAGGCCAGGACAAGGCGCCCCCGGGCGAATCGATATTTCTTCCCGCGCGGAAGATGTCGCAAGCGGAAGGCGGTTTTCTTAATCGTCTTGATCTTGGCGACGACGCTCTTGATCTTGATCCCGGTCCTTTCCCCCTCGATCTGCTCTTCAGTGATTTCAAAGATCTCCCTGAGGGCAGCGGGGTGCCGCTTGATCTTCTCCTCAATATCCTCGATTTCCTCCAGGAAAAACGGCGTCCTGAGCAGGGCCTTGAGGATTGCCTTTTTCCCTTTTTCCGCGCGTCGGGCCAGGCCGACCTCGCCATCTTTGGTCAGAAGCATAACGCTGCCCATATCTTTGAGATAGATCCTCACCAGGTCGGTGTTGTGGTCCCGCCCGTTTGAAGGCCCCAATTTTTGCCTTAAAGCATCCTCAGGGGCCAAAGTTTTGTCCTCGCCCAGGCCTCCAAGATCGCTCAAACTGGCCCTGGTGACCCCAGGAATACCGGCCCTCTCCTCATAGAGGGCTTCGTCGTCCTCCCCATAAGAGGGCAAGATGTCATCCAGGTTGTCTTCCTTGGCTATCCTATATCCAGGCATCTTTTCACCTTTATATCCTACTATTTATATAGTATTACTTTGAATTGCCCCAAAACGTTGCATTTGATCTCCATAATAATAAAATGCTGGCTGTCTTGGGGAATCAGCAAAAGGAGGGGTTTTGGATAGCGGTTTCCTGCCCAGCCAGCCAAACAAGAAACCAATACAATTATAACATAGTTATCCTATAGAATCAATAGGCTATAGTGCGTTTTTTTCCTGCTGGATGCGGCCATATATTTGTCGGTCAAAAAGTCTTATTGATATTCGCCAATGCTCTTGGTATATTCTTAGGGTTATTTTGGCCGACAAGCCAGGATGAAACAGGATCTCCGCAAAAAACTGACCCGTACGACTAATTTATTAAGAGGACGACTCAGTATGCGCAAGAAGAAGCAGCCCGCCCGCGCTCCCGGCGAAAGGAGGAAAGACAGCCGAATCAGCGAGGAAGACAAGGTTATTGTCGAGCTTCTTTCCGAAATCGAGCCCCCGCCCGCGAAAAGGATTTTCAATGCCCTGACCAAGGATATCTCGCCGGGCGGCGTCCGCCTCATGACGAATATGATTTTGCCCGTTGGCTCCCTGATCAGGATGGAACTCGCCCTTTCCAAGCGCCGCAAACTGATTCAAGCCACAGGAAAAGTCCGCTGGACCCGAAGTGTCTATGGCGAAGAGCTGTTCGAAATGGGCGTTGAGTTTAGAGAGATCGCCCTCGAGGACAAGATGGTCCTTCTCGAGCACACCTACAAAAAATAGCCAGCAAGAAAAAAGTTTATTGCGAGCGAGAGATATAAGATTTGGAGGTCGCTCGATGCCTGTTCGCCCAGAGTGAGTCGCATCTTAAGGCTGAGAGGAGGGACAATGTGTTCAAACAAGGATCTTATTTTTTTTCTTTTTAGGGCGGCGCCCGTTTCCCTTCTTTTCGCTGTTTTTCTCCTGGCTGTATCCGGCCAGGGTCTTTCTGGAGAGCGAACGGAAAAACCGATTCTCCATGGAAAGCATTGGGTTGCCATCACTGGAAAACCTTTGGGCGCAACTGCCGGAGCGATGATTTTTCAAAGGGGCGGGAATGCCGTCGATGCGGCCTGCGCCATGCTCGGTGCGGTCTGCACCATGTATGATGCCCTGAGTTGGGGGGGAGAAACCCAGGCACTGATCTATAATCCTGTCACTAAGAAAGTTATCGGAGTCAACGCCCTGGGGGTTGCGCCGACCGGCGCGACCGCCGCTTTTTTCCGCGAGAAAGGGATGAAGTATCCGCCCGCGTCAGGCCCGCTGGCTGCCGTCACCCCCGGGACCCCCGGAGGACTGCTGGTCATGCTGGCTGAATACGGGACCCTCAGTCTTAAAGACGTGCTGGCGCCGGCCCTTCGGATGGCCGAGGGATATCCAATTGAGAAGCAGTTAGCCGAAAGCATTGAAAAGCAGAAAGATAAAATCAAGGAATGGCCCTATTCCCGGAAGGTCCTTTTGCCGCATCCAGGGCAAGAATGGGAAGCCCCCGAGCCCGGAGAAATCTTCCGCCAGCCCGACCTGGCCGCCACGCTTAAAAAATTGGTCGAGGCCGAGGACCGGGCTCTGGCTGCGGGCAAAAGCCGCAAAGAGGCCATCTACGCTGCCTACGACCGCTTCTACAAGGGCGATATCGCCGACGAATTCGTCCGCGGGACTAAAGAGCAGGGCGGGTTAATCACTCTCGAGGACCTGGCGAATTGGAAGGTTTACCTCGAGGAACCGGTGATGACTATATATAAGGGCATTGAGGTCTATAAGCTCACCTCCTGGGTCCAGGGCCCGGTTATGCTCCAGGCCCTCAATATGCTCGAGAATCTTGACCTCAAGGCCATGGGTTTTAACAGCGCGGAATACGTCCATGCCCTCTATCAGGTCATGAACTTGTCCTTTGCCGACCGCGACTTTTATTACGGAGACCCCTATTTTCCGCCCGAAGAGCCGCTGAAGGGCTTGCTCTCTAAAGAATATGCCAAGGCAAGACTCAATAAGATCAATTGGAAGGCCAATGACCCCGCCGTCAATCCGGGGGATCCCTATCCTTTTGAAGGCAAGAAGAATCCTTTTCTCCAGTATCTGGAAAATTGGAGGAACACCGCGACCATGGTCTCCGAGGCCCCCTCAGGGTTCTTTTTCGGAACGACGTCTATCCAGGCTGCGGACGAAAACGGCTGGGTCGTCTCGGTCACGCCGAGTGGAGGATGGATTCCGGCCTGCGTTGCCGGGAACACGGGAATCGGAATGAGCCAGCGTATGCAGAGCTTTGTCCTGGATGAAGCGGAAAATCCCTTTAATGTAGTCGCGCCTGGAAAGAGGCCGCGGGCGACGCTCACGCCAAGCCTGGCCCTTAAGGATGGAAGGCCGTTCTTTTCTTTCGCCGTCCAGGGCGGCGACACACAAGATCAAAACCTGCTTCAATTCTTCCTTGATGTCGTCGAGTTCGAGATGGATGTCCAGCAGGCCTGCGAGGCGCCGAATATCACGAGCTACCAGATGCGGAGCTCTTTCGGCGAGCATGAATGTTCTCCGGGCAAGCTTGAGCTGAATGAAAAAGTCCCAGAGGACGTGAGAAACAAACTGGCGGCAATGGGCTACAAGCTGAGTATCGAGAAATATACTTCAGGCCCGATCAACGCCATTTTCTTCGACTGGAAACACGGCACTCTCTGGGGAGGCTCGAGCAATTACGGCGAAGATTACGGAATAGCCTGGTAGAACGGAGAGGATCGATGCCTTTTGCGATAAGCATCTCCGTTTCCGTGATATTGAGGCGGTGGTCTAGAGAGGGTGACACGGCTGGGGGGCCCCCCGACGAGGCTCGGGAGATGTGGCTCGAAGTCACGCT
>CAZOKP010000059.1:0-17015 GCA_964580435.1 uncultured Eubacteriales bacterium | reverse complement strand
GAGGGCGCCGGGGGTGAACCGCGACAGGACCCGCCCCCATCACGGAAATAGAGATTCAATCCCTCCCCGCCCGGCGTTTGAAGTTTGGCCTCAAATCTCTTAAAATGGAGTGGATGAATCAGAAACAAGAGCCAGCGATGACAACAAGACCAAAAAAGGGACTGGAGACGTGGCCGTCCCGTTTTCGGAAAAGAGCCTTAGGTCCAAGATGTCTTGCCGTTCTTTGGACAGCGGCACTTCTGCTATTTCCCCTGTCCGGATCTCCGCAATTGCAGCCGGAAAGTCGCCAGGATCAGCAAGAGGTCCTTCGCTATGAGGTCAGCGTCACTCTGAAATTGATCCAGGTTTATGTCACAGACAGAAAGGGAAAGCCTGTGGCAGACCTGACGTCGGCTGACTTTGAGATCTTCGATAACGGGATGCCTCAGAAGATCACTCAATTTGAAAAACACGTCTTGAGCTTTCCGCAGGGACACGCTCCGGAGACGGAACCCCCGGCCTCGACAGGCATCCCCGCTCGAATGAATCGCAAATTCTTCCTTTTTTTTGATTTTGCCTTCAACAATCCAGGGGGAATTGCCCTGGCCCAAAAGGCGGCCCTGCATTTTATCGATACTCAAGTTTTTCCAACGGATGAAGTCGGGGTGCTTTCGTTCTCAGTCGACAAAGGCCTAATGCTCCATGTCTATCTCACTCAGGATCACGCCACAGTCCGCGAGACAGTGCGCAAAGTCGGGTCGGGAGAAGCCCTGGGAAAAGCAGGCAGTCTGCTGGAAGAATTAGAGGGAGATACGGTCGGGGGAGGAGCAGGGGGCTCTATGCGGTCCGGATTGCTCGAACAGGCCAGGGAGCAAATGAAAGAAGTCGCCGGAAGGATGGAGCTCGCCAACCAGGTCTTCAGCTTTTCTCAGGCGATAGAAAATCTGGCCAAATCCCTCCGCTACATTCCGGGCTATAAGAACATCATTCTCTTTTCAACGGGCATTCCCGGACGTATGATTTACCAGAGTCCGGGGAGGGGCTCAGCGCGAACAGACCCCTATAATCTGCGCCCGAGATATGAAGAAATGAGCCGGGAACTCGGAGCGGCCAACAGCCCCGTGTTCTCCCTGAACGTGGAAGGACTCGGGACAATTTCCGCGGCCACGGATTTCGCCCAGCTGAGACGGGGGGCCCGAGAAATCGACATCCCGGGACCAAGCCGTTCTCTGGAAGACAGCGGGGGGAGGAATGCGTTGAGGCAGATGGCCTCTCTTTCCGGGGGAAAGTATTTCGGAAATATTAACAATTACGAGAAAGTCGTCGAGGAGATTCAAGAACTGACGGGTTCCTACTATGTCCTGGGTTATTCCGTCGATGAAAAATGGGACGGCGAGTACCACAGCATCAAAGTCGAGGTCAAGCGGAAAGGGTGCACGGTCAACGCCCAGAAGGGCTATTTCAACCCCAAGCCGTTCAGCGAATATACCGAGTTTGAGAAAAAGCTCCACCTTGTCGACCTCGCTCTCAATGAGAAGCCCTATTTCGAAGAGCCGATTCATTTCCCTTTGATCGCACTCCCTTCTTTTGTCATGAAGAAATCGACCCTGACAATGATCGCCCAATTTGCCCCAGGGCAGATGGGAGAGGTCCTGGGGAAAAATGCGGAGATCGTTTCTCTTGTCTTTGACGACCAGACGAATCTGGCCGGATATCAAAGACGGCAAATCAGCATTCCCAACTTGGCTCAAAACGTCCTTTATTATCACTCCGTGTCGTCTCTGCCGCCTGGTTCATATGATTGCCGCGTGGTCATCCGGAATTTGGAGACCGGAAGAGGTGCCGTGGGTTCTTCCTCCGTGAATCTGCCCAAACCCATGAATTCGGGTTTGAGGTTGTATCCGCCGCTTCTGCTCTCGCCCGAAAGAAGCACTCAATACTTAAAAGGCTCGCAGCCGGAGCAGAATGAGGCCGGAGAAGAAAACCTTCCTTTGGCCCGCTTATATCCATTCGATACCGCGCATTACGCGCCTGTTGTCCAAGAAATAGGCCAAGGCGCAACAACAAGGATCCTGGCCGTTTTGCGGTGCTCGATCATCAATTATCCGGAATCCGAGGCCCGGCTTTCAGCCCGGCTTATCGACCTCTCCTCGGGAAAGGAAGCGGCCCTCCCCACGGCCGTCCTCAACCAGTCTGAACAAGACGATAACAAAATATATCTCCTTGAACTTGAAACAGGCGAACTCAAACCGGGGAGGTATGCCCTTTACCTAACCGCCCAAGACACGAACGCAAACCCGGTTTCGACTTCGTCGGCGACTTTTATGGTCAAGTAGCACCGTCCCATTTTCAATGCGTTCTTGCCTTATGTTTGTCCGTTTTTTGAGGCAACAAACCCGGACAAATCCCGGGAACCAAGAAGAAACAAGTTGGCATATTACTTGCATGTTATATGATGGCGCTCGTCTGCGATGCTTCCTTGTGCCGAGAAAGCTTGATTTGGGCCGGAGCCTGAGTTAGAATTGAAAAAAACACGTGAGGTAAGATTGATGAAAAAAAGATATCTTCTCTCGGCGTCCTTTCTGGCATTTTTTCTTACGGTCATCCTCGTTTCTCAAGCCCCAGCCTCTGTTCAGGGAACGGTCAAGGGGATCGTGGCTGACAAAAACGGGACTCCCATCGAGGGGACCAGAATAACCATCGTCTCCATGCAGTATTCGGCCGTCAAATTGGTGCTCAAGTCCAACAAAAAAGGAGAATTCATTCAGATTGGGTTGCAGCCCGATTTTTACCAGATCAAGGCTGAAAAGGATGGTTTCTTCCCCGTCTTCTTGGAGAGAAGGGTTGGCATTATGGACATTGTCGAAGTCAATATCACCATGGAAGAAGGGAAATATTATATCAGCGAAGCTCCCGGAGATAAGGATTTTAAACTCGGGAATGAATCGTTCCAGGCGGGAAACTTTGAGGAGGCCGTCAAGGCCTATGAAGAGGCGATCAAAAAAGAGGCCGGAGAACCGATTTATTATAACAACCTGGGCATCTGTTTGAACAAATTGGGGAAATACGAAGAGGCCATTGGGGCCTTTAAAAAGATGCTGGAGCTCCAGCCGGCAAGCTTCAATGCCAACAAAAGCATCGGGGAACTGTACGGAATACTCAACAATTACCAGGAAGCGCTTCCCTATTTTATCAAGGCCACGGAAATCAACCCGAGCGAACCGGACGCCTTCTACGATCTCGGCGCCTGCTTGATGAATCTTCAGGACTACCCCAAAGCGCTGGAGGCCTTTTCCCGGGTGAAAGAGCTCAAGCCGGATTATGCCCAGGCGTATTATCAGGCGGGAATGATCTACGTGAACCAGAACAGAAAAGATGAGGCCATTGTGGACCTGGAAAAATTTTTGGCCTTGGCGCCGGAAGACGCCAATGCCGGCTTGGTCCGGAATATCCTCGAATACCTCAAGAAATAAGTTGGTTTAATTGCAGGAGAGCATTGTGGGAGGCCCGACGATGAAAAAGTTCATTCCGATATTCCTCCTGGTCTTCTTTTCGGTGGCGATTCTCTGCGCCCTTTCCCTCTCTTCTCAAGAGAAAAAAGAAACAGACAAAATCGTCCTCCCGGAGAAGTATAAAAAATGGCTGGACGAGGAGGTCCCCTATATCATTTCTGAGAATGAAAGGGACGTTTTCAAGAGCCTGAGGACGGATGAAGAGAGGGAAAACTTCATCAAAACGTTCTGGAAGAGAAGGGACCCGACGCCGGATACGCCTGTCAATGAGTACAGAGAAGAGCATCACCGAAGGCTGGCTTATGCCGACAAGAACTATTTTGAGGGAAGGGCCGGCTGGAGAACGGACCGGGGAAGAGTGTATATCATGTTCGGGCCCCCGGATTTAATGGAAACGAACCCCGGCGGAGGAAGAGGATTCATCTTCACGCCGCAAGCACCTACGGCCGAGTTTCCCGCAGAAATATGGACCTATAGAAATATCGTGGGTGAGCATGCCAACATCGGAAGGGTTGACTTCACCTTCGTCAACTATTACAGCGCGGGCTCATATCAGCTGGCTTCCAATCCGGCCCTGGCCAATGCCCTGCGCAATATTTCCACTCCGGCAAGGTATGCGGGTTATAATGACATGCCTTATGAACCCGGGCAGGCGCCGACGATAGCAACTGTGGCGGCTCAGGGGGCGAAACAATTTGACCAGCCCCTGCAGCAACTCTCGCTGCTTGCCGAGCTAACCAAATCCAGGGGTGAAGTGCTTGAAGAGCTGGAACGGAGCGACCGCTTGAGAAAATTGAAAGGGGTCGTTGAGACAAAAGCATCCGTGTCCAGTCTCAGCTTTTACTCGAACGAAGACTATTTCATGGGAAGCGGCGGCCTTACCTATATCCCCGTCAGTATCGAGGTTGCGGCCAAGGATTTGGGTTTCAACAAAGTCGAGGACAAGTACACTGGCCGAGTGAGTTTTTTCATTGAAATCAAGGATGAGAAAACAACCCTTTACCAGGGAGGCGACAAGCTGGAAATGAACCTCAGGGAGGAAACCTACAAGCGCAGGCTTACGGATTACTATCAATATGTGCAGGGCCTCAGCCTGAAGCCCGGCGAATATTTTGTCCACATCGTCGTCTGGGATGAGGTCAATGGAAATGTCGGCTACGTGGACAAGAAAATCACGGTCCCGTCCTTTGGCAGCACAGAATTCGGTCTCAGCGAAGTTGTCCTGGCCAGGGATATCAAGGTCTTGCAGCCCCAAGAGGAAAAAGTTGTCATCGATTCCAAAGACCTTCCTGCCTTGAAATCCCTGGAAGCCAAAGGGATGAAAGTGCCGGAAAAAATTCAGCTGACCCAGGAGCAGAAGGGGCCCTTCGTCTTCGGCAACCTGGAGATCAACCCCAACACTCTCGCCGAGTACAGGAGGAACAACGAGCTTATTTTCTTCTACCAGATCTATAACCTGACTTTCGACGAAGCCCAAAACATGGCTAAACTTTTGATCGAACACCAAGTCTGGCAGGGCGATAAATTCATTACCACGATCGACCGGCCCCAGGAAGCCCAGATTCCGATTTCGCAGAAAACGCCTGGCCTGAACAGCGGGGCGAGATACAGCCTCTCTGCATTCGAACCCGGCAGATACACACTCCTTGTGCGGGTCAAGGACATTTTTTCGGGAAAAACTCTGGAAAAGAGGGTCGATTTCAGGGTCAAGTAGTCCTTTTAGGCCAGCGCAGCCCGCAATTTCTTAGAAACTCCTGCACCGCCTTTCCGTTCAATTTTTTGGATAAGATTCAATTTTTTGGATAAAAATATATAAAATAAAACAAAAGAACTTTAATTTCTTTATTTTCAAATAGATAGAGATAGGGAAAAAGATAGAAGTTTGGCATAAAACTTGCTTCTTTAAAGGTAAATTGTATTATGCGCCTAAATTCTATCGAGACAAAAAAAGGAGGTGAGAATTATCGGGTAACCGCAGCCTGCAGGGAATGGGTTGGAGTGCAAGTTTGTTTTGCGCTTCTGGGTCTTCCCCGAACGCACCGAGCTAAAGGGGAAGAAAATCAACTCTGAAAATTGGAGGAAAAGAGAATGAGTTTTAAGAAGCTCACACTGCTTTGTGTAGCTTTGCTTTTTGTGGCCTCTCTTTCCATCGCCCAAGTCAAAGACCTCGGGACGTTTGTCGGAACGGTCAAAGACCTGGAAGGGACCGTCCTTCCTGGAGTCACGGTCACAGCCAAGAATATCGATACGGGCTTGACGCAGTCGACGATAAGCAACGACCAGGGCCGTTACCGATTGGATAGAATTCCTATTGGGACGTACAACCTGAGTGCTGCTTTGGCTGGTTTCAAAACGATGGTCAAAGAGGGGCTCGTTGTCCAAGGCGGGTCCGAGTTGAAAGTCAACTTCGGTCTGGAGATCGGAAAGATCGAGGAGCAGGTGACGGTTGTGTCCGTGTCACCGCTGGTCGAAACGACGCGATCCCAGGTGTCCACGGTCATCACGGAGAGAGAGATCCTGAGCTATCCTCAGGGGAACCGCAACTACCTTTCCTTGATGGCGTTCGCTCCCGGGACTCTTCCTGGCGCGGTCCGTGGCTACGCGGTCAACGGAATGAGAGCCTCTGCCAATAACGTCATGCTCGACGGGATCGACAACAACGATAACGGAACAGCCTATGCGACAGCCACCACCACGCTGCCTCCTGAAGCGATTCAGGAATTCCGACTCATCGCCAATAACTTCTCTGCTGAATACGGCAGAAATAGCGGCGGTATCATCAATGCGGTTATGAAATCAGGGACGAATGAGTTCCATGGAAGCGCCTGGGCTTTCCATCGCGGCGGCAGCTCCTTGTTCCAGACGGCCGACTGGCTGACGCACGATTATCCGCCCTTGAAGAGATGGCAGTACGGTGGAACTCTCGGCGGCCCGATCATTAGAGACAAGCTCTTCTTCTTTGCGAGTTATGAGGGGGTCCGGGAAGACACGGAATCTCGAACTCCTTACTATTTCTTCACTCCTGAGGCCATTAGCCGGGCCACGGGCTCTGCTGCGCAGTACTTCTCCCAGTATGGCGCCGCTTATCCCGTGCCGACCTATGATTTCATTGACCTGCCAAATGGGTTCGGAGAAACGGATGGACTAATTGATGCCGGAAAGTATGTCTGGGACGGGACAAGCCATACCAGAGGCAACAACGTCGGCCTCAAGATGGACTGGATCGTCAGCGAAAAAGACCGCGTGGCTCTCCGCTGGTTGTATAACACGAGCAGGGACTATTGGGATTTTGCCAATGTTCCCGGTTTTACGAAAGAAACCCCCTATTCCTATCATACAGGCGGGTTAACCTGGCTCCACCTCTTCAGCCCGACCATGTACAACGAACTCCGGGTCGGCTATCACAGAGATTATGCGGACTGGCCGAGAGTCGCGCCGGAAATCCCGTGTTTCGGCGGGTACACGACCTTCAATGACGGCGTCCATGTCGTCGGCGACTGGCCGAACATGCCTCAGGAATTCGCCAACAACACCTATCAGCTGGTCGATGTCTTGAATTTCCAGAAAGGCAACCACAGCATCAAGGTTGGCGGCGAAGTCAGAATGTGGAATTCGGCATCCACGTTTGACGCCAATGTCGACGGGGTATATTACTTCTACACTTCTATAGATTGGATCTACAATTACGGCGCCTATTACCTTGTCTTTGGTGGAGACCCCCCGGATCCTCCGGCCGACAATCCTTATCTCAAGGGTGATGCCCGTGGGACATGGGCTCGAGGAAATTCGTCGAGAAAATGGGCCGGGCTTGAAGGAGGCATTTTTGCCCAGGATGATTGGCGGGCGACGGACAGGCTGACAGTCTCCTTCGGGTTGAGATGGGAGTATTACGGTGTTCCTCAGGAGAAATCCGGCGTCGGCATCAACATGCCCGCTTTCGGGACGGAACAGGGATACCTGAATACTGTCGCCGGCAACTATGACATCACTGAAGGCGTTTACGGCGTGGAAGGCATCAAGTATGCGATCTGGGATGGAAGGCAGCTTCATGACGAGAGCCTTTGGAACCCCTATTACAAAGCTTTTGCGCCCAAGGTCAGCTTCGCCTATGACCTGACCGGAGACGGGAAGACATCGGTCCGCGGCGGGTTCGGCATTTCTTATGACCGTACCTTTAACAACACCTACGAGAACGACCGCTTCAACTATCCTATGTTCACCTTTGTGAGTATCTACCGCCCCAATATGGACCTTAACCCCACGATTCCAATGACGATTCCTTCGCAGTTTATCAGCAACTACCGTATTGCCTGCAGATGGATGATGCCCGACCTGATTCCTCAGAGCGCCTATAACTGGCTGTTCGGAATCCAGAGAGAGCTTGGCGCCAATACATCGATTGAGGTTAACTACACTGGTTCTCACGGGAAGAACCTCGGCTCCATCCAGCGGCCCAACAGATTTACCGGTGACAGGCTCGACGGAGTGGCCAACGGTATTAACGTCTATGCCGCCATCACAGACTTGAACCTGCGCATCCAGAACCTGAAGTCGAACTACAATGCCCTCCAGGTCGTTATCAACAAGAGATTTTCCCAGGGGTGGTCTCTCTACACAGCCTACACCTACGGCAACGCTTATGATCAGAACTCCGACTACTTCGGCGACGCCACCGCCATGGAAGCTGTTTCCCAGGAACGGATCGACATGGAGTACGGCTTTGCTCAGTTTGACCGGAGGAGCCGTTTGGTCGGCGGGTTTGTCTGGGATATTCCGTGGGGCAAGAAGTCGGGCAACTGGTTGATCAAGAATGTATTCGCCGGGTGGCAGGTCTCCGGAAACTTCTCCTACACATCTGCTGCTCCTTTCGGTGTCCGCGCGACCACCGGTTCTATGGACTGGAACAAGGACTATGATAGCAACGACAGGCCTCTCTGGCTGGGTGGGAACTATCAGGACCTCATCACCTGGAACCAGGGAAAACCGGGCTGGGACAAGTCTCTCTTTGGAATTCCTACGGCTCCAGCTAGCGCAAATGACCTGACTTACTACAACCAGAATTTTACCCCGCGAAATGCTTTCCGCTGGTTCCCCGACTACAACATGAACCTTGCGTTCCAGAAGTACTTTGCTGTGCCGATGGGCGGTGGAAGAGACCTGAACATTCAGCTCATCGCTGAAGTTTTTAACGTGTTCAAGTGGATGTTCTGGGCTATGCCCTCCACGACTTACCAGTCCTCTCTGTTTGGAGTTTCCCAGAGGATGAACGGCACGAGAAGCGCCCAGCTCTCCGTCCGATTCATGTTCTAATTTCTGCTCAAAGTTGAGGCTCAAAGCCCTGCTCCGGGTGCCCGGAGCAGGGCTTTTTTTTGCCGGCCACTTTTTTATCGGCTACCCGAGCTTTTCGAAATCAGGGGAAGCATCTCTTTTTACGTGATGGGGGTGGGTCCTGTCGCGGTTCACCCCCGGCGCCCTCGCGGTCAATCATGTTGTTTCCAGAGCCAAAGACCGGGGCATCAAACGCTCGGGGCGGCGGGGGGCCCCCGAACCACGCCACCCTCCCCTTCTATCAGCATAGGACTATCACGGAATTGGAAATGCTTCCTCCGGAGAATTTCGTTTGACAGAGAGACGCGCTCTACATAAATTATTCCTGTGGGCGAAAATTCTTGGCGCGGAAACCTGGCATTGACGCCTCTCCCCCAGCTTCTCTTTCTCATCTGGGAAAGAAAAGAGTCCGGACATCTGAGAATTCAAGGAGAGGGAGGCGTGAAAAACCTCTGCTTTTCGCAAGGCGACCTCTCCCTGGCTGAGGGCTTTTTTTCAGAGGGAGAGTTCGCCAAGAGATTGATCACCCGCAATATTCTCCCCGGCCAACAGGTCGAGGAAACTTCAAAATATGCCCTAGAGAACAAGACCTCATTCCTCCGGGCACTTGTTGAGCGCAGCCTCCTTCCGCCTTCTCGCGCCTGGCAAGTCTTGACCGACTTCTGGCGGGAAGACCTGGCCCCGCTTTTTGACTGGCCGCAAGCGGACTATGTTCTCGATACCAGCTCGACCATTCCGAAAGCTCAAGTTTTTATCGTGGCCTCGACTCCCGAATTCATCATTCAGGGAATCCGCGGGATGAAAAACTTCAGCCTGATCGAGGCGTTCCTTCCCTCCGACAGCGAATCTCTTCAGGTCCTATCTCCGGTCTATGCCGATATTCTTAAGCTCGACGCGCCCGAAAGATACATTCTGACTATCATCCCGCATGCCCCCAGTTTGCAGGAGCTCTACACCGTGAGCCAGCTGGGCAAGAAAGAAACCCAAAGAGTCATCTTTGCCCTTCTTCACTTAGGCCTGGCCGGACTCGCCCAGCATAAGAACAAGGTCAAACTGCCGCCGGACTTCTCTTCGGCAGGCCTGGAGAAAATCTGGAGCGATTTTAACGACAAGTGCTCCTATACATTTAAATATATCTCCAAGGAGATCGGGCCGGTCGCCTTGAATGTCATGGAAAAAGCCTTGGATGAGGTCAGAGCGAAACTGGGCCCGCCGCTGCAAGGCCTCGAGCTGAGGGCCGACGGCCGCATTGAGCTCAAGCCCTTCCCCCTCCTGAGCCTCAACCTCTACAACGAAGAGAGCTTCAAGAACTTTATCCGCGTCCTCAACGAAATCCTGGTGGCAGAGGTCTTGGCCGTCAAGAAAACGCTGGGAAATGCCCACGAAGCCGTGGTCGTAAAAAATTTGGATAGAATCGGGGAGTCAACGTGAGCCGGAAGCAAATCCTCTCGCTTCTCGTCCTCGTCACCGCTCTCATTCTTCTTTTCTTGATCAAAATTGGACTCTAAAGGCAGAAATCTGGTCATCATCCTGGGTCCCACAGGCGTGGGAAAAAGCGCGGCCGGCATTCATCTCGCTGAAAAATTCAAAGGGGAAATCATCACTTGTGACTCGATGCAGGTCTATAAGGGGTTTGACATCGGGACGGATAAGCCGACGCCGGAGATGCGGCAAAAAGCGCCTCATCATCTTCTCGATATTGTCGATTTTTCCACCCAATTTACCGCGGCCGATTTTGTGAGAGAAGCGCTTGCCGCAATCCAGCTCATCGAAGGCAGAGGAAGGCTTCCCTTTATCGTCGGCGGAACCGGGCTCTATCTCAAAGCCCTCCTGGAAGGTCTTTTCCCCGGCCCGGGAAAAGACGCCGGGCTGCGGGAACGGCTAGAAAAAAAGGCTCAGGGTGCAGGGTTGGACAGCCTGAGAAAGAAGCTCGAAGAGGTCGATCCATCGTATGCCCGGCTCATCGGCCCGAGAGATAAGATGAGGATTATCCGCGCTTTAGAGGTTTATTACTTGACCGAACGGCCAATTTCTCTTCATTTTTTGAACACCAAACCCAGTCTTTCTTATTTTCATCTCCTCAAAATTGGTTTACAATTGGAAAGAAAAGAGCTTTATCGGAGAATCGAAGAGCGAGTCGAGAGGATGTTCAAGAACGGCATCGTCACAGAGGCCGAAAATCTCCTGGCACAGGGGATCGAGGCGAGCGCCCCTCCTTTTCGGGCGCTGGGCTATAAGTATGTGCTCCAATTCTTGAAAAAGGGCATCTCCCTCGAGGAAGCTGTCTCGATGACAAAGAGAGACACTCGCCGCTACGCCAAGAGGCAGATCACTTGGTTTAAAAAAATGGCCGGAACCAACTGGTTTTCCGCCGACGATTATTCTTCCCTTTCCCGTTTTCTCGAGGCGAATCTGGCCTAGAATGGAAAAGGCGATCCTCGTCCACCTGGCCACGAGCCAAAAGGAGAAGTTCGAGGCCGAAGAATCCATGGAAGAGCTCGCCCATCTCGCTCGGGCGGCGGGGGCTGAGGTCCTAGAAAAAACCTTCCAACACAGGCCAAGGATCAGCCCGAGATATTTCGTCGGCCAGGGCAAAGCTGATGAGTTGGCCCAGAGAAGAGCAGCGCTTGAGGCCGACCTCATCGTCTTTGACCACAACCTCAGCCCGACCCAACAGAGAAGCTTGGAGGACAAGACCCGGGCCAAGATTGTCGACCGAACGCAGCTCATCCTGGATATCTTTGCCCAGAGAGCCAAGAGCAATGAAGGGAAGCTCCAGGTCGAGCTGGCCCAGCTTAATTATCTCCTGCCCCGGCTCGTAGGCAAAGGGATCGCCCTTTCCCAGCAAGGAGCAGGCATCGGAACCCGAGGCCCGGGCGAGAAAAAGCTCGAGGAGGACAGACGAAGAATTCTGGATAGGATTTCCAAGATCAGGAAAGAGATCCATGGCGTCCAGAAAAGGCGGGAGAACCAGAGAAAAAGCAGAAAAGAAAGCCCCGTGCCGACGGTCTCCCTGGTCGGCTATACGAGCGCCGGCAAATCCACCCTGTTCAACCAGCTCAGCCATGAAACCATGTTCACGTCGCCCGCGCTTTTTGCCACTTTGGATCCCGTCCTGCGACGCGTTTACTTCCCCGACGGACTCTATTTCTTCTTAAGCGATACCGTCGGGTTCATCAAAAAACTTCCCGTTGAGCTCGTCACCTCATTCCGCGCCACTCTTGAGGAAATAAAAGAAGCGGACTGCATCTGCCACGTCATCGATATTTCCTCGCCGACTGCGGAACAACAAACCCGGGCCGTTGAGAATATCCTCATGGAGATCGGCGTCACGGATATTCCCATCATCAATGTTTTCAACAAGATAGATCTTCTTCCTTCGAAGGATGAACTCCTGGCGAGAAACGCATCTTCAGGCGACCGGAGTGCCTATATCTCGGCAAAAAAAGGAGAAGGGATTTCGGGCCTGGAGGAAAAAATCCGGTCTGTTCTGTTCAAAGATTACCGCTTATTCTATCTGCGTATCCCGAAGGAAAAAAAAGACTTGCTCTCCTCCTTTCGCCGCTGGTCCCTGGTGCTGAAAAAAAGAGAAAACGGCGACTACTCTGAAATAAAGCTCATGGCCAACCCGAAATTTATGGTAAATTATCTCCCGTATCTTGCCAAAGGAGAAGAGAATTGGTGAAAAACGCATGTCTCCTCCTTGTCCTCGCCCTGATTCTTGGTTCTTGCGTAATGGTCCCTCCTCCGGGACCCAACCTGTATATAGAGCCCTTGCCTCAATCTCTAACCACCAATATGACGCTCGATGAGCGCATCCAGATAGAAGAGGCCTGGGATTATGTGCGACAGGGCAACACCTATAAGGCCGAGAAAGCCCTTGTTCGTCTCGGGACCTCGAGCGCGCTCTATTATGTGGGACTGGCCTATGTCTACTTAATACAGGAAGACTTGCAGACAGCCGAGGAGAACTTCAGGCTGGCTCTGGATGAATATCCCAATCTGGCGCTCGCCCACCTGGGCTTGGCTCAGCTCTATCAAAAAGGCGGCCAGCAGGACAGAGCTTTTAACGAGCTCCGCGAGGTTTTGAAAAACGACCCCCAAAATGCCTGGGCCAAAGAGCAATACGAGGCCCTGAAGGGCGAAAAAACGCGGCAGGCCATAAGCGAAGCCAAGGCAGCGCTTGCCGGGGGAGATACCGAGAAAGCCAAAGAAGCCTATCTCATGGCGCTTCATTTTTCGCCCGAGTCCTCAGAGATTCATCTCGCCTTGGCCCAGATCTATAAAAAAGAAAACAACCTGTCCAGCGCGCTGGTTCATCTAAAGGCGGCTGCGGCCAGCCGCCCAACCGACACAGGAATCCTAGAAGGCTATGCGGCAACTCTTGCCGAAGCCAAGCAATATGAAAGAAGTCTCGGAGTCTACGAGGAACTCCTCGAACTGGATAAAAACAACAAGACAGCTAAGGAGCAAATCGAGAACCTCAAAAACAGGCTCGGGATCTATGAACTGCCCAGCCGATATAACGAGATCCCCCTCGAAGAAGCCGTGACCCGCGAGGATATCGCCGCGCTATTGGGCGTCAGGCTGAGAGACTTCTTTTCTGAACCCGCTCCTCAGCCGCCTATCATCATAGACATTTCCGCTTCCTGGGCCTCCAAATTCATCCTCAAAACTACTTCCCTGAACCTTATGGAGGTCTATTCAAACCACAGCTTCCAGCCCAAGAAGACCGTGACCAGAGCTGAACTGGCCGAGACCATCTTCCGGGTTATCACCTACCTCCAGCAGAGGGGCCACCGGTTCATCCACCAGATCCCCCCCGAAAGGATTCAGGTCCTGGATGTCTCTTCTGACCATTTCTACTACCAGCCGATCAGCCAGGTCCTCTCCTACCAGATAATGGAACTCTTCACGGACAAGACGTTCAAGCCTGACCAGTCCGTCTCTGGTCCGGAAGCGATCAAGACGATAGATGTTCTTTTGGCCCTGGTCCGATGACCAAGATGGACGCGCAAGAAAAAGAACACCTGTTAACGCTTCCCAACATCCTCACTTTAATAAGGATAGCCCTTATCCCGGTGTTTGTTGTTATGGTCCTTCAAAAACAGGGCTTCGGCGCCCTGCTTATCTTCTTGTTGGCCGGGCTGACAGATGTCCTCGATGGGCTCACCGCCAGGCTGTGGAATCTCAGGACTAAAATCGGGACCCTGATCGATCCTATAGCTGATAAATTGCTGTTGTCGACGACATTCATTCTGCTAACATTCAAAGATATGGATCTCAATTACATGATCCCGCTGTGGCTCACGGCCGTGGTTGTTTCTCGAGACCTGCTCATGATTCTGGGGGGAGTTGTGATCTACCTCTGGAAGGGCGAAAAGAATTTTCCTCCGTCCGCCTTCGGAAAGCTCAGCACGGTCCTTCAAGTCGGGACGGTCTTCCTCGTCCTCTTGGCCAATTACGTTCGGTCCTCATCCTGGAGCCACTTTTCCTTTCTGTCTTCTCTCTCCTCACCATCCTTTCTTCATGCAGTTTTCCTCCTTGCCTTGGCAAGCACCATCATCTCAGGGGCGCACTACATCGTTAGAGGAATACGGCTGACTTTTTTCACCCCCAGGACGGGCTGAGCCCTATTTTATGTTCCGGTCGATAAAACCCTTCCTCAAGGTCATCCAGATGATTTTCAAGTCAAGGGCCAGCGACCAATTCTGAAAAAAGGTGGGGACGGTCCTATTTTCTATTTCGTTGGGCCTAGAGCGGAAGAAAATAGGACCGTCCCCGTTTTTTATTTTTGACGACGCTTGTAGAAGTCTGCCAGGTAAAATTTTGAAATATTTTTTCTCTTGATCAAAACTTGACACACTCTTGACATAATCTC
The DNA here is from genome assembly GCA_964580435.1 of uncultured Eubacteriales bacterium. Lineage (GTDB taxonomy): Bacteria > Acidobacteriota > Aminicenantia > Aminicenantales > UBA8522 > CAZKEW01. Next base: position 2,315 of record CAZOKP010000059.1, on the reverse strand, counting down.
GATTGAAAAATCATCCAGTTAAAGATAAAGTAAAGATGGGTTGAGATAAACATGGCCTCGCTCCGGTCCCGGGGGCATCCTTCTCGAAACACGGCGATTCTCTTTTTATGCGTGGCGGCGGTGTCGGTCGTCGCGCTGGTCTGGATGGGAGTGCGTCTTGTCGAGCAGGATCGCGCGCTCGAAGCCAAACAACTGGAAGAGCGGCGGGAGGCCGCCGCAGATCGTCTGATCGCTTCGCTGGAGCAGGCCCTCTCGGAGGAGGAACGAAAGCTGACCGTCCTCCCTAATGTGGATTTCCTTCCGTCGGAGGAAGACGTTGTTTGGATAGTCGCCGGCGACTCGGAAGTCCAAGTCTGGCCGGATAACGCACTTCTGTTTTATCCGGTGATTCCGCCAGGTCGAGAAGCGCCAGCCCGCCTATATGCCGACGCCGAAAAATCCGAATTTCTTGATCATAACTACAGCCGTGCGATCATTGAACTCCGCCCCATCTCCAAAGCCGGAGATCCCGCCGTTAGGATCGGCGCGCAGCTCCGGCTGGCGCGCAATCTCAGAAAGGCTGGCGACCTCGACTCCGCCCTCAAAGTCTATGAGGAGATGGCCAAGTCCTCCGATCACGGAGTCTCGCTCTCAGGAGTGCCCGCTGACCTCGCGGCACGCCGCGCCCGCTGTATCCTGCTGGAGGAACTCGGCCGCCGGTCGGAGCTACAACAGGAAGCCCAGAGTCTCTGCGATGATTTGAGGGGCAGGCGCTGGCGTCTCGACCGGGCATCATACCTTTACTACCGCGATCAGGCGGCGCGGTGGCTCAGCCAAGAGCCGGAATCTGACGCCGACCAGCAAGCCCTGGCGGAGGCTGTTGTCTGGCTCTGGCAGAGCCGCCAAGCGATCGCCAGTGTCGAGAAGAGTTCCGCCGGCCGCAGGTCATTTTGCCTTCACGGCACATCTGTCACCGTCCTCTGGCGACAGTCGAATGATCGATTGGCGGCTGTTGTCGCCGGCCCCGGCTACCAGCGGAGCCGATGGTTTGATCCCCTCGTCGGAGGATCTGGTTTCAGCGGGGTTCGCGTCGGCATTCGCGATTCGGACAAGGCGCTGGCTTACGGAGGCGAACCGGCGGCCGGGGTTCCCACCACTTCTCGGCTCGCCTCCGTCACCGGCCTGCCTTGGGACATCGCCATCGTCAACGCCGACCCGGAAGCAGACCTTGTCCAGTTCGCCCAACGCCGGCGGCTGATGATGATAGGCCTGGCGATGCTGGCCCTTCTCGTCATCGCCGCAAGCTATCTCATCGGCCGTGCCGTCTCCCGGGAACTGGCGGCCGCGCGGCTCCAGTCGGACTTCGTCTCAGCCGTTTCGCACGAGTTCCGGACTCCCCTCACCTCGATGCGGCAGTTCACCGAGATGCTGGTTGAGGACGAGAGCCTCCCGGCGGAGAAGCGCCGCTTATTTTACAGCGCCCAGGACCGTGCGACTCGCCGGCTCTCACGGCTCGTGGAATCCCTACTTGATTTCGGCCGCATGGAGGCCGGAGCCCGGCCTTATCGGCTCGAACGATTGGATGCCGGTCGGATGGTCAAAGCTACGGTGGAGGAGTTCAAGCAGGAGACAAATCCCACCAATCTGGTGATAGAATGCGCTGTTCCAGACCAAGGCCCCGTTGTGAAAGCCGACCGGGAAGCGCTCGCCCAGGCTCTGTGGAATCTCCTGGACAACGCGGTCAAGTACTCCGGCGACAGCGCGGTCGTTCATGTCGAAGTCGAAGCCGGAAACCCGGTTGCCATCCGGGTCCGGGACCAGGGCTTCGGCATTCCCCCCTCCGAGAGGAAGCGGATATTCCGGAAATTCGTCCGCGGTTCGAGCGCCAAGGCGTATGGCGTCAAGGGGACGGGTATAGGGCTGGCCATGGTCAAGCATATCGTGGACGCCCACGGCGGAAAGGTCATTGTCGAGAGCGAGCCCGGCAAGGGCAGCACCTTCACCATCCTGCTGCCCAAAGGAGAATGAGCCAATGCCGAAGATTCTGATTGTCGAAGACGACCGGGACATTGCCTTCGGTCTCGAGGAAGACCTCGCCCGTCACGGTCATCAAGTCGAAACGGTTGGCGACGGCGAGCAGGCCGTGCGCCGCGGCAGAGAGGGAGGCTGGGACTTGATTATCCTCGACCTCATGCTGCCGCGAAAGGACGGGTTCGAGGTCTGCCGAGAGCTGCGGCAGACCGGGTTCAAGACGCCGATCATCATGCTGACGGCTAAGACACATGAAGCCGAAAAGATCCTCGGCCTTGAGCTTGGAGCCGACGACTACATCACCA
>CAZOKP010000058.1:0-17361 GCA_964580435.1 uncultured Eubacteriales bacterium | reverse complement strand
GGGAGCAAATTCGCGTGCCTTCGAGCCCACACCCCGAGCGCATTCAGGCCGCCGATCGGAGCGGGGAGCTGAGCCCTTTTCAAAGCCCAGCCATCACAAGTTTAGAGCTGATTCAACGTTCGCAAGATTTGATTTTGACGGGATTTTCTTTTATATATGGAAATCTATAGAGAACGCGATGGCCGAGATATTTTTTTTGGGAACGGGGGGATCCGTTGCTACGCCGGCGAGAGACAATACATCGTTTCTTCTGCGGCACGGGGAAGACCTAGTTCTTGTCGATTGCCCGGGCAGTGCCGTCCAGAAAATCCAAAAGCTGAAGTTCCACCCGCGCCAGGTTCGCATTGTCCTGTTGACCCATGTTCACCCCGACCATATCTATGGCTTGCCCTCGCTTATTCACAGCCTGATGCTGGAGGATGGAGAAATCCTTCTTTGTGCTTCCGAAGAGACCGTCTCATTCTCCCGGCTTCTTCTCGACCTCTTTCATCTTCGTGAAAGCGGATTCAAGACGAGGGTTCGCTTCAGGCCTCTTGCCCCAGGGCAGACAGCCAGGTTGAGTCGATCCCTGACCGTCAAGGCTATCCAGGTGCCGCATCATTCTTCCTCCCTGGCCTACCGTTTTTATGGCGAAGGGAAGAACGAAAATCTTCTGTTCTCAGGAGATACGCCGCCCTGCGCCCCGCTCTTTGAGGAGGCGCAGGGAATCGATTTCCTTATCCATGACTCGAGCGCTCCCGGCCGCGTCTTCAAGCAGTTTCCTGAGCTTCACAAAATGCACACGTCTTCTATTGAGCTGGGAAAATGGAGCGCGGAGGCCGGCGTCAAATGCCTCATTCCTTGCCATTTTCTGGGGGAGATAGAATTTTCTGCGGCCGAGATCAGGGCAGAAATCAGACGATCGTACAAGGGAAAACTTATTATCCCAAACGATTTTGAAAAGATAAAACTGTCATGATGAGGCATGATCATGCACAAAAGAACAGATTATGCTTTGATTGTTCTCAGTTGTCTCCTGCTCGTCTGGGCGTGTACGAAGGTGAATGAAATGGCTGATCTTGTCCTTCTCAACGGCGCTATTTGGACGTCCGAGGACAGCCGGCCATGGGCAGAAGCTGTGGCCGTAAAAGGCGACAGGATAATTTTGGTCGGGTTGAGCAAGGATGTCCGCAAGCTGGCCGGTAAAAACACCCGGGTCCTTGACCTCAAAGGAGACCTGGCCCTACCCGGATTTATCGACAGTCATACTCATTTTCTCAGCGGGGGTTTTTCTCTGCTCAGCATCCATCTAAGAGAGGCAAGGAGCAAACAGGAATTCGTCGCCCAGATCGAAGAAAAGGCCCGGCAGCTGGACAGAGGAGAATGGATCCAGAACGGCGATTGGGACCACCAGCAGTTCGACCCGCCCGAGCTCCCTCGCCGGGAATGGATCGACTCCGTCACTCCCGCTAACCCCGTTTGCGTCAATCGTCTTGACGGACACATGGTCCTGGTGAACAGCCTGGCCCTTCAAATCGCCGGCATCAGCAAGAACACTGCATCACCCGAAGGCGGCGAGATCGTCAAGGATCCTAAGACCGGCGAGCCCACAGGCATCCTGAAAGATGCGGCCATGGGCCTGGTCACGCGTCATATCCCCGAACCCGGGTTTGATGCAAAAATTAAAGCAGCCGAGGCGGCTTTGCGGCTTGCGGCAGAATGTGGCGTTACGTCTGTGCACGATATGGCCGACAGTTCTAACTTTGAGGTTTATCAAAACCTGCTTGAAAAGAAAAAGCTCACTTCCCGGATTTTTCTTTATATTCCCGTGAGCGATGTGGATCTCTACTCGCGCCTCCGCCTAAGAACGCCGTTCGGCAATGAGTACCTTAAGATCGGCGGGCTGAAGGGGTTCGTCGACGGCTCCCTGGGTTCTTCCACAGCCCTCTTTTTTGAGCCCTATACCGATCAGCCAAATCTGGCCGGGCTCCTCAGCTCAGACATGTTTCCCGAAGGAATTATGGAACGAAGAATCCTGGCAGCCGATAAGGCAGGTCTTCAAACGGCCATTCACGCCATCGGAGACAAAGCCAATGCCATCATTCTCGACATCTACGAAAGAGCGATCCTCCAGAACGGGCCTCGGGACAGACGCTGGCGGATCGAGCATGCCCAGCACCTTCGTCCCATCGACATGGGGCGGATGGCGAAACTCGACATCATCGCTTCTGTCCAGCCCTACCATGCCATTGATGATGGTCGCTGGGCCGAGAACAAGATCGGCCGAGAAAGGTGCCGCACCACCTACGCCTTCCGTTCCCTTCTCGAAAAGGGCGTTCGCCTTGCCTTCGGCTCGGATTGGACCGTGGCTCCGCTCGACCCGCTTGCCGGCATCTATGCAGCGGTCACGAGGAGGACTCTCGATGACAAGAATCCCGACGGCTGGTTTCCCGAGCAAAAAATTCCTCTCGAAGAGGCCCTGAGGGGATATACGCAAAATGGCGCTTATGCCGAATTTGCCGAGGACCTCAAAGGCTCTTTGGCCCAAGGCAAGCTGGCCGACCTTGTCATCCTCAGCCAGAATATCTTCAACATCCCCGCCGAAAAAATAATCGAGACGCGCGTCAAGACGACGATCGTCGGCGGAAGAATCGTCTTCCAAAGATAGAGATCCATCCCTTCCGGCGCAGAAAAGAAGCGCTGTTTTCGCTGCCCTCATGATCCGCCGAAGGTGCGCAGCTTTTTATTGTCCTGGAGAAATTAATTTGGTATCATAATCTGTCTTTTTCAGGAGGACAGGATGAATATTGGAGTCATCAATGAGAGTGCAAAGATAGAAAACAGGGCCGGCCTTAACCCCAGCGGCGTTTCCTTCTTAGCCGATAAGGGGCACACCGTCTACGTCCAGGCCGGCGCTGGCTTGAAGTCCGGTTACACCAACGAGGAGTACACGGCTCAGGGGGCGCAAATTGTTTTTACCAAAGAAGAGGTGTTTGGGCGCTCGGATATCGTCTTGAACATTTCGCCGCTCAGCCAGGAAGAATGCCAGTTGGTCAAGAAAGACCAGATTCTTCTTGGGTTTCATCACCTGGCCATCGCCAGGAAAGCAATCGTCGAGGAACTCCTCCAGAAGAATGTCACCATGATTGGATATGAGATCATCCAGGAAGAAGATGACGCGCTGCCGTTCTATGAAAGCCTGGGCGAGGTCGCCGGGCAGATGTGTCTGGTGATCGCGGGCCACTATCTTCAGACGAACCAGGGCGGCCGCGGCATGATCCTCGGAGGCGTTGTCAGCGTTCCGCCGGCTACGGTTGTGATCATCGGGAGCGGCGTGCTGGCGCGCAGTGCCACCAGAGCGATGCTGGGGGCAGGTGCTCACACGATCGTCATCGGCCACAACATGGAAAGGCTGAGGAGGATTGAAGAAATGACCTCTGGCCGGGTCATTACCCTTATGGGAAGCAAGTACAACCTGGCCCGGATAACCCGAGTCGCCGATGTCCTGATCGGCGCCGTGCTCCGACCCGGAGAAAGAGCGCCCATCATGATCACGCGTGACATGGTTAAAACGATGAGGAAGGGCTCTGTCGTCATCGACTTGGCCATAGATCACGGGGGCTGCATCGAGACCAGCCGGTTGACCACACTGGAGCATCCCACGTTCATAGACGAAGGTGTCATCCATTACTGCGTGCCCAACATCACTTCTTCGGTGAGCCGGACCTCCACCAAGGTTCTGTCCAACCTCATCGTGCGCTACCTGCACCTGATCGGAGACTGCGGCATCGAGGCGGCCCTCCAGGCGGACGATTCCATGAGGCGTGGTGTTTATTTGCACCGGGGCCATATCGTCAAAAAGAATATCGCTGAGCGATTCAGTTTGCCGTGCCAGGAGCTGCTTGTGGGCTGAAAACGACCCAGCTGGGATGAACATGGGAGATGTTTTAGCGGAGCTAGACCTGGAGAAGAAAGCCTTATCCGAGATAAAGCTCACAAGATCATGAAAAGACTGACCCATCCCTCTCAGCTCCAGGACTGGAAAGCGCATCTCCTTTTGGACCGGCCCGCTTATGAAAAGATGGTGGTAGTGTCCTCGGGGACATGCGGCGAAGCCAGCGGTTCGCTCCGGATTATTGACGCCCTCCGCGAGGAGTTGGTTAAAAGAAACCTCGGGGCAAAGATAGGGATGGAGATCACCGGTTGCCACGGTCTTTGCGAACTCGAGCCGAACATGGTCATCTACCCGCGGGGCATTTTTTATAAAAAGTTGGAAACGAAACACGTCCCGGCGGTGGTCGAAGAGACTCTCCTAAAAAACAAGATCATTTCCTCTCTTGTTTACGCAGACCCCAAATCCGGGCGTAAATTCAGCCTCCAGAAGGAGATTCCGTTCTACCAGAAGCAGATGCGGGTCCTAACGGAAGGGAATTTCAAGATCAATCCCACGAGGATCGAGGATTATATCCTTGCCGATGGCTATCAAGCTCTGGCCAAAGTTCTTTTTGACATGACAGCTGAAGAGGTCATCCACGAGATCGGCGTCTCGGGCCTTCGAGAGAGGGAAGGAGCGGGCGTCCCGACAGGAAAGAAATGGCAGGCCTGCCGCGATGAGATCTCCGAACGAAAATACATCATCTGCCATGGAGATGACGGCGACCCGGGTGCTTATATGGACCGCATCCTTTTGGAGGGGAATCCGCACAGCGTTATCGAAGGCATGATTATCGGCGCCTACGCTATCGGCGCTGGCGAAGCCTATGTCTGCGTCCGGAGGGAATATCCCCTTGCTGTGCGCCACATCATGCTGGCTTTGGAGCAGGCCCAGAGATGCGGGCTTCTGGGAAAGTCGATCCTGGGGTCTGAGTTCCACTTGGATGTTTACGTGGTCCTGAGAGCTGGCGCCTTTATCTCCGAAGTCGAAACTTTCCCGACGGAATCCGGGGACGGCCGGAGCGCTTTCCCCGGGCCGCGGCCGGCGTTTCCTGCGCATGAAGGGCTATGGGGAAAGCAGTGCAACATCACCAATGTTGAGACCTGGGCCAATGTCCCTCTGATCATCAACCGGGGCGCGGAATGGTACAGCAAGATTGGCACGGCGAAAAGCAAGGGGACCAAGATGTTTTCCCTAGGAGGGAAGATCAACAATACCGGACTTGTCGAAGTCCCGATGGGGATCAAGCTCAGAGAGATCATCTATGATATCGGCCGAGGAATAAAGGATGGCAAGAAGTTCAAGGCTATCCAGACCGGAGGCCCGGCGGGAGGATGTCTCCCTGCCCAGATGCTCGACCTTCCCGTTGACTATGACGCTTTGGCCCAAGCCGGCACCATTATGGGATCGGGCGAGATGATCGTTATGGACGAGACGACGTGCGTGGTCGACATGGCCCGTTACTTCCTTCGTTTCTCTCAAAAGGAGTCCCCCCTGAGGTGTGCGCCCTGCCGGGACGGGACGAAGCAGATGCACGATATCCTGAGCCGCATCACTATGGGACAGGGCGAGGAAAAGGATCTCGTCCACCTCGAGGCTTTGGCCAATTCCATGAGAACTTCCTGTTTCTGTGGCCTTGGACAAACGGCAGCAAACCCGGTGCTGGCGGGCTTAAAATATTTTCGCCAGGAGTACGAAGCCCATATCCTGCACAAGAGCTGCCCGGCCTATGTCTGCAAAGACCTCTGGGTGCATTATATCGAACCTGAGAAATGTACCGGTTGCCTGCTTTGCCTGGAAAATTGTCCGGCTGGGGCAATCCGCGGGGAACGGAAAAAAGTCCGCGTCATCGACCAGGAGAAATGCATCAAGTGCGGCGCCTGTTTCGATGTCTGCGCTCCGAAGATCAACGCTGTCTCCAAATGTACAGGAACAAGAAAAGACAAGGTCCTTAAAAAAGAGATCAGCGCAAGGGTGTAAGAAGACAGGGGAATCGAGGATTCCAAGATGAGTGAAAAGCAGGAACTTTCGCCCGAGCTCAAAGAAAGGCTGAGGGCGGAGTACGAAAAGGAGTGGCGGAAGGAACTCCGAAAGTCCGTCCCCGTGAAGGAAAGGATGAAGATTCCACGCCAGAAAATGCCCGAGCGCGAGTCCCAAGAAAGAAACAGGGATTTCAAGGAAGTCAACAAAGGCTTGGGTTTGGAGGCGGCCAAAAAGGAAGCGCGGCGCTGCCTGGACTGCGCCAATCCTTCGTGTGTCGCCGGCTGCCCTGTGGCGATCGACATTCCGAGTTTCATCAAACTCATCGAGAAGGGCGAGGTCATCGCCAGCATCCGGAAGATCAAGGAAACCAACAGCCTCCCGGCCATCTGCGGCCGTGTCTGTCCCCAGGAGACGCAATGCGAGCTGGTCTGCAACTTGAAAAAGGCGACGGGCGTGCCTGTGGCCATCGGGAACCTGGAGAGGTTTGTTTCTGATTATGAACGGAGCGAGGGACAGGTTTTTATCCCCCCGCTGCCTCCTTCCACAGGGAAGAAAGTCGCCCTTATCGGAGCCGGGCCTGCAGGCCTGACTGCGGCGGGCGAGTTGGCCAAGATGGGCCACAAAGCCACCATTTTTGAAGCCCTGCACATTGCCGGCGGCGTCTTGATCTACGGGATCCCCGAATTCCGTCTTCCCAAAAGCATCCTTAAAGCGGAAGTCGAATATCTCGCCGGCCTGGGCGTGGAACTCAAGATGAATTTTGTTGTGGGGAAAACAGCCACTCTGGACGACCTGAAAAAGGAAGGTTATGATGCGTTCTTCATAGGAACCGGAGCCGGGCTTCCCAATTTCATGAGGATTCCGGGAGAGAATCTCATCGGTGTTTATTCCGCTAATGAGTACTTGACCCGGGTGAACCTGATGCGGGCCTATGATTTTCCGAACTTTGATACGCCCGTTTTTCATGGCAAACGCGTGGCTGTCATCGGTGGTGGAAACGTAGCCATGGACTCTGTGCGGACCGCCAAAAGGCTGGGAGCGGACCTGGCGATGATCATCTACCGCCGGTCCCGGCACGAAATGCCGGCCCGGGAGGAAGAGGTGAAGCATGCCGAGGAGGAAGGCATCGAGTTCCATTTTTTGACCACGCCCATTCGGTATATCGGAGACGATAAGAGGAAGATCAGAGCCATGGAATGCCTTGAAATGGAGCTCGGCGAGCCTGATTCTTCGGGCCGGCGCCGGCCCATTCCCAGAGAGGGCTCTGAGTTCATCACCGAAGTGGATATGGTAGTTGTAGCCATCGGCCAGAGCCCAAATCCCTTAATTGCGCAGACGACACCGCAGCTTCGTGAGGGGAAATGGGGGAACCTGGAGGCGGACTGGAACACTATGGCGACGAGCATTCCCGGGGTCTATGCAGGTGGAGATATCGTGAGAGGCGGCGCAACGGTTATCCTGGCCATGGGAGATGGCCGGCTCGCTGCCTCGTCGATAGATAAATATCTGAAAAATAATTAGAGAGGTAAGCTCGGGCAATTATTTAATGGAGGATGATCATGAGTTGGGTCGATGATTATAAAAAGAAACTCGTGACCGCCGAAGAGGCTGTCTCCGTTGTCAAGAGCGGCGAGCGCGTTTATATCAGCGGCAACGCCGCCACGCCGTACGTCCTGATGAAAGCTCTGGCTGCTCGCAAGGATAAGCTCAAAGAGGTTGAGCTCGTCCATGTTCTTCTCCTGGGAGACGATCCCTTGTCCAAGCCGGAGATGGAGGGGCATTTTCGGCACAACTCACTGTTCGTCGGGCCGGCTGACCGCAAGGCCATCAACGAAGGGAGAGCCGATTACGTCCCTGTCTTTCTTCATCAGATCCCTCTTCTTTTCTATTCGGACCAGATGGTCCTGGACGTTGCCGTACTCCATGTTTCGCCGCCCGACGAGCACGGGTTCATGAGCCTGGGTGTGGAGATCTTGGCGTCCAAAGCGGCCGCCGAGAAAGCCAAAATCGTCATCGCCCAGGTCAACGAAAAAATGCCGCGCGTCCTGGGAGATTCTTTCCTCCATGTGTCCCGTTTCCATAAGCTAGTGGAGGTATCCGAGCCCTTGCCGCAGCTCGAAAAGAGCCCGTTCAGTGAAGTCGAGAGGCTGATCGGGAAGCACATTGCCGACCTGATCGAGGACGGCGCGACGCTGCAACTGGGCATCGGCGGAATTCCTGACGCCGTGTTGGCCGCCCTCGCCAACCGACGCGACCTTGGCATCCACACCGAGATGGTCTCCGACGGGGTTATGGAGGCCATCGAAGCGGGCATTATCACCGGGTCGAGGAAAACGTTCCATCCCTATAAGGTCGTGATCACCTTCGCCCTCGGCAGCACCAAGCTCTATGATTTCGTCGATAACAACCCGGTCATCGAGGCCCATCCTGCCGATTATGTCAATCATCCTTTCAACGTCGCTCGCAACGATGACATGGTGGCCATCAACTCGGCGATCGAAGTGGATATCACCGGCCAGGTGTGCTCGGATTCGATCGGTACCTATATATACAGCGGATTCGGCGGTCAGGTGGACTTCATCCGCGGCGCCGCCCACTCCAAGGGAGGCAAGCCGATCATCGCCCTGCCTTCAACAGCCAAGGACGGCGAGATGACGCGGATTGTCCCCTTTCTCAAGAAAGGCGCCGGCGTCGTCACGACGCGGGGAGATGTCAGATATGTCGTGACCGAATTTGGCGTCGCCTATCTTTTTGGGAAGAACCTGCAGGAACGCACCAAAGCATTGATCAACATCGCCCATCCCAAGTTCCGCGCCGACCTCATCCGGGAGGCCAAGACCAGGAACCTGATTCGATAGAATCGTGCCGTCACCGATGCAGCAATCAGACCTCTTCCCCGCGGCCAAAGGCCACATCGGAACGGATGAATCGGGCAAAGGGGATTATTTCGGCCCTCTCGTAATCGCCGGCGTATTCCTGCCTGATGGCCAGGAGCCTGTGTTCAAAGAATTGGGAGTGAGGGACAGCAAGAAGTCTTCGGACAACCGCGTCCGAGAAATGGCCGAGGTCCTCAAGCAGGGATACAAGCACTCCGTTGTCAGCATCGGCCCAGAGAGATACAATGAACTATATGCCAGGCTCCGTAACCTCAACCGTATCCTGGCCTGGGGACATTCTCGAGTCATCGAAAACATCCTCGAAGAGGTCCCCTGCCGGCTGGCCATCACCGACCAGTTCGGCGACAAGGCTTACGTGCTCAACGCTTTGATGAAGAAGGGCAAGAATATCGAGCTCATCCAAAAACCCAAGGCTGAAGAGGATATGGCCGTGGCGGCAGCCTCGATATTAGCCCGGGCGGAGTTCTTGAAACGCCTTGACTTCCTTTCCCGGGAGTTCGCCGTCGAAATCCCGAAGGGCGCCTCAGCCATGGTCGAAGAGGCAGGGCTGAAACTCGTCAAGATGCACGGGGCTCAAGTCTTGGATAAAGTGGCGAAGAAACACTTCAAGATCACCGCCAGAATTCTTGCCCTCTTGCCCTAAAACATGAACAATCAGAATGCCAAGCCAGCAAGTTCAGCCACCAGAAGGCTTTATTTTGAGGATGCCTACCAAAAGGAGTTTGAAGCGGCTCTCGTTGATCACTTCCATCATCAGGGAAAACCAGCGGTGCTCCTCGACCAGACCTGCTTTTATCCGGAATCGGGCGGCCAGCCGAGCGACCGGGGAACAATGGATGGAGTAAACGTCATCCATGTTCTCGAAGACGGAGAGAAGATCATTCACCTCCTGGAAGAGGACCTCACCGCGCCGAGGATCAAGGGTACCGTCGACTGGACGCGTCGGTTTGACCACATGCAGCAACACTCCGGCCAGCATATCCTGTCGCAGTGCTTTGTTGAACTCCTGGACGGGGAGACTCTGTCGTTTCATTTGGGCGAGGGGGCTTCGACGCTCGAGATCGGTCTCAGGGAGATCTCGGAAACCGATGCGGAACGGGTGGAGAAAAGGGCCAATGAAATTGTTTCTGAGGACCGGGAGATCAAGACCTTCTTTGTCCCTGAAGACAAGATCTCGACAATCCCTCTGCGGAGGCCGCCCAAGAAGGAAGGCCGGATCCGCGTTGTCGAAGTCAGCGGATTTGATTATTCCGCCTGCGGCGGCACGCATTGCCGAAGAACCGGCGAAATCGGCCTGATCAAGATCAACAGGTGGGACAGAATCAGGAGCAACATTCGCTTTGAATTCCTGTGCGGCCATCGCGCTTTCGAAGACTACGGCTCGAAGAACCGTACCGTTATCGCCATAAGCTCCAAGCTTTCCGTTCATGAGAGGGATATCTCGCCCTCTGTGGAGAAGATGCTTCAAGAGATCAGACAGGCCAAGAAAAAAATGAGGAAGCTCCAGGAGCAGCTGGCTGTCCTTGAAGCTCGAGAGCTCGTCCAAAAAGCGATCGGTAGGATCATCAAGCAGGTCTGGACAGAAAAATCACCAGAAGAAGGGAAGCTCCTGGCGCTGAACATTATCAGGGCCGGCGATTTTGCGGTCCTCTTTGGAATAAGGGGAGCAGAGAATGACCGTTTGATCTTGGCCTCGTCCGAGACGCTTCCTTTAGACATGAGGGAACTGATCCCGCTCGTCTTTTCCCGGGTCGGCGGCAAGGGAGGCGGGAGTTCTTCGTTAGTCGAAATCGTCACGGAGAAAGATGCCGACCTGAATGCCATTTTGTCTTCTCTCGGCGAGCGCCTCGAACTAAAATTGGTCCAGAAAACACCTTGATCTTTGGGTAAGGCGAGGGCCAGCGGCTGAAGAAACCCGTGGAGAGACGAGCGAGCATGGTTCCTCTCGGCTTGGCGAGAGGAGAGCGAGGAGCGGACCGAGCGAGTTTTTCTCGCTGGGGAAAATCAGCGTGCTACTAAGCCCCGAACCCAAGCATCTATTCGTAACGGAGCGAGATGATGGGGTCGACCCGAGCCGCCTTTCGGGCGGGGAAAATCCCGAAGAAAAGTCCTATCGAAACAGAGACGATAAACCCCAAGATCACCGACCAGGGCGTTACTGAGGCCGGGAGCCCGCTGGCCGCTTTAACCAAGAAGGCAATGGAGAAACCGATAATGATGCCCAAGATTCCCCCTGACCCTGTCAGGAAGAGGGCCTCCATCAAGAATTGCTTAAGAATATCGGACGATCGGGCGCCAAGAGCTTTGCGGATGCCGATCTCCCGGGTCCTTTCCTTGACTGAGACGAGCATGATGTTCATGACACCGATGCCGCCGACAAGAAGTCCGATCGACGAGATGGCGATCATGACCAGGTAAGCGGCGCCGGTGATCTGGTTATAAAGCCCAACCATGGTGTCTTGGGTGAAGACGGCAAAGTCATTGGGTTTGTCGAAACCGACCTTTCTCCTTTTTCTCAGGATATTCGTGATATCCTCGATGGTTTGCTGAAGGTACTCGTGCTTTTTTGGGGTAACGATAACTTCGAGGTTTTCCAGGTCGTAGGGATAATATTTCATCAGGGTTGTGATCGGAATTCCCACAAAATTATCCCGGCTTTGGCCGAACATGCTGCCTCTTTTTTGCAGGACGCCGACGACCTGGAACTGTTCCGGGCCTATTCGAATCTCTTTTCCCAGCGGATTGATGCCGGCAAAAAGTATCTGCGCCAGTTCCGACCCGAGCACGCAGACCTTGGCGCTGTGGCGGACATCCGACTCGCTAAGGAACCGGCCTTTTTGAGGCAAATAAACCGAGAGGACCCGCGGGAACTTCTCGTTCATCCCCAGGATCAGGGATTCCTCGCTCTTAATGTTTTCGTACTTGACGGGAATACTGGCAAAGAAATTGACGACGATATCGACCGCGACGGCTCTGACGTAAGGGCTTTCCTGCTCTATGGCCATGGTGTCGTCAAGGGTGAGGTCCTTTCTCATTCTCATTTCTTCCGATTGCCGGCCGATCTGAATGCCCGGTTCGAACTTGCTGACAATGATGATATCGGAGCCGACGGACTCCAGCTCTTTCAGGAAGGAGCGATTGAGTCCCTGGATGATGGAGACCATCCCGATCACGGTCATTACGCCAATGACGATCCCCAAGATCGTCAAAAAAGACCGCAATTTGTGGCTCTTCAGAGAATCAAAGGCCATCCGCAGAATTTCCCCCATGATGCCGGCTTTCATTGCTCGGACCTCAACGCTTCAGTGGGATTAAGCTTGGCGGCCTTGTTGGCCGGATAAATGCCGAAAAAGAGGCCAATGGAGGTGGCCATCGCTATAGCAATGAGGATGGAGACAGGTTCGACCTTTGACGGCATGGGCGTTGTCGCGGAGACGACTTTCGCCAGGATCACGCCGAGCAGGATGCCGATGACTCCCCCCGTGGCCGAGATAACAGCGGACTCGATCAAGAACTGGAAAAGGATATCGTGGCGCCGGGCTCCCACGGCCATGCGGATGCCGATTTCCTTGGTCCGCTCGGTGACGGAGACGAGCATGATGTTCATGACCACGATGCCTCCGACCAGCAGGGCTATGGACGAAACGGCGATCATGGCTATATAGATGCTCGACGTGGCTGTCTTATAGAACTGGATGAAGGTTTCCGAGGTTCGAAAAGAAAAATCGTCTTTGTCGTTGAATCCGCGGTGACGGGCGGAACGAAGAATGGTCCGGACTTCTTCCTGCGCTTGATCCATCCGCTCCTGCGAGGAGGTGTGGACATTGATGTTGATGCTCCTTCTTGAGCCGTAGATTTTTACAAACGTGGTGATTGGGATCCGGACGAAATTGTCCTGGCTCATGCCCAGGAGTTTCCCCTTTTTTTTGCCCAGGCCGATGATCAAAAAATTGTCCCCGCCCACTTTGATCCATTTGCCCAAGGGGTCGACGTAGGGAAAAAGCTTGTCTTTGATATCGCCGCCGATGACACAGACCATCCGGGAGTGATTCTCGTCCTCTTTCTGGAGATGCCTGCCGCTCTCGAGCTCGACGACCGAACCGATGATATGGTCGAGGTAGGTCACCCCCCGGATCTCCACGTTTTTTAGGGACTGGCTGCCGTATTTGACCGTCCGCTCTGTGCTGACGCTGCCGCCGACAATTTCGCAACTCTTGCACTCGTTGCGCAGGAGCTCCATCTCGGCCAGGGTTAGGTCTTTTCTTTTCATTTGCTCCTTGAATTCTTTGAGCGATGTCCCGAGCAGCGAGAACTTGGAGACGGAGAAATCATTGGCCCCGAAGAAGGACATTTTAGTGTAGACATAGTTGTTGAGCCCTTGAATGATCGAGACGACGGCGATGATCGTCAAGACGCCGATGATGATCCCGAGAAGAGTCAGGAAGGTCCGCAGTTTGTTGGACCAGAGGGACCCCATGGACATGGAAAAAGATTCACCGATATTGAGTCGCGCCATCTTACCAGTCTTTATTTTACATTAAACTATACGAAAAGGAGAAGAAGCGGTTTAAGCGCGGCCGCCACTTGACAATTACTGGATGCCAAAAGAAAATGAACCCAAAGTCTCTTGCGCTGGAGAAGACAGATGCCCAAAAAAATCCCGCCGACCCCGGAATGGTCTTTCTCTTGTGTCACCTTCGAGAAACCGGGTCCTCAAAACACCAGCCGAACTCTGGAGATTGCGGCCCGGCGTGCGGCTGAGTTGAGAGTCCGCCATATCGTTCTGGCGACGACATCCGGGAGAACGGGCCTCCAGGCGGCCCGGATTTTCAAGGGGAAGAACCTGGTTGTCGTGACTCACTCGGCAGGATTCCTGGAACCTGATTTCCAGGAGATCAAGCCAGCGCTGCGCCGGAAATTGGAGGAAATGGGGGCCAAAGTCCTCACCTGCCAGCACGCCTTCGGTGGTGTCGGCCGGGCCGTGCGCAAAAAGTTGGCCACGTATGAGCTGGATGAGATCATCGCCTTCACGTTGCGGACGTTTGGCCAGGGGACGAAAGTCGCCATAGAGATAAGCCTGATGGCGGCTGACGCCGGCCTTATTCCAACTCGGGAGCTCTGCATCGCCATTGGAGGCACGAACTCGGGAGCGGATACGGCTGTCCTTCTTCGACCGACAAACGCGCAGACTTTTTTTGACCTCAAGGTTATCGAGATCTTGGCTAAACCGTGGCTGGACGATGGACTGAAATGAAGGTCAGGCTCAACAAGTTTTTATCCCAGGCCGGAGTCGCCTCACGCCGCGAAGCCGACCGCTTGATCAGCGAGGGCCGCGTCCAGGTCAACAAACGGATCGTCGACGAGTTGGGATACAAGATGGACGATGAGCAGGATGTCGTTTATGTGGATGGCAAGAAAGTCCAGCCGCCGGAAAGGCATCTTTATCTCGTCTTGAACAAGCCACCGGGATATCTTGTGACCTTGAAGGACCCCTTTAAGCGGCGGACCATCCGGGATTTGCTCCCGGCCGCCATGGGAAGAGTCTTTCCGGTGGGAAGGCTCGACCTGGACAGTCAGGGGCTCTTACTCCTGACCGATGATGGCGAACTGGCCTATCGTCTCTCTCATCCGCGGTTCCAGGTGAAAAAAGTCTATGTGGCCAAGGTCCAAGGGCTCCCAACCCCGGAGGTTCTCTCCAGGCTCGGGCGCGGAGTTTATCTGGAAGGGAAAAAAACGGCGCCGGCCAAGGTGAGCCTTTTGGCCCAGGGCCCGAAATCGAGCGTCCTGCGGATCGAGATCCATGAAGGCAGGAAAAGAGAAGTGCGAAATATGTGCCAGGCCATGGGCCATAATGTCTTGGAACTCAAGAGGATAGGGTACGGCGGGCTTGAATTGAGGAAGCTGAAACCCGGCCAGTGGCGTCCCCTCGAACCCCGGGAACTCCGCAAGCTCCGAGAGCTCGTCAAGTTAGGCTGAAGGTCTTTCCTGCTTCCGGGTCAGGATTCCTTTTCGGAGGAGGGGCCGTAACTTTTCCAGCTTGCCGCCAGCCTCTGCATTTCCTTGTCCACAAGAAAATTCACTGTGTCCTCTTCGAACGTTCCGTCCTCCCGGGCCTTTCCCGCTTCGACGCCGGTCAGGATCCCAATTCCTTCATCAACGTCCTTGACCGGATAGATATGGAATTTGCCTTGGCTGACGGCTTCCACCACATCAAGGCGGAGCATCAGGTTCTGGATGTTCTGATGGGGGATGATGACTCCCTGAGCGCCGGTCAGTCCTTTGGCACGGCAGACATCGAAGAAGCCCTCAATTTTTTCGTTTACCCCGCCGATGGGCTGAATCTCTCCCTTCTGATTGATCGATCCCGTCACGGCGATGTCCTGCCTGAGCGGAAGCTTCGACAGGCTGGAGAGGATGGCATAGACTTCGGTCGAGGACGCGCTGTCTCCGTCAATGCCGGAATAGGATTGTTCGAAAGCGATGCTGGCGGAAAGAGAGAAGGGTTTGTTCTGGGCGTATTTGCCTCTGAGGTAGCCCCCGAGGATGAGAACGCCCTTGTTATGTGTCGGGCCGCTCAAGTCTGCTTCTCGCTCGATATTGATGACCCCGACCCGGCCGACCGCGGTTTTGGCGGTGATCCGCGTCGGCTTGCCGAAGGCGAATTGGCCCATATCATAGACGGACAGGCCGTTCACCTGGCCGACGACTGTGCCTTCGGTGTCGATCATAAGTGTTCCTTCTTCAATGAGCTCCTGGACCTTATCCTCAATCAGGCTGATGCGCTCGAACCGCTCCAAGATGGCTTTTTCTACGTGTTGTTGACCCACCATCGTTTTTTTATCCATCTTGGCCCAGTAATCGGACTCTCGGATGACATCGGCCAGAATATTGAAGCGCGTGGTCACTTTCCTTTGCCGCCCGGAGATTCGGGTTGCGTATTCAATGAACGCGGCTATTCCCCCCTTATCCATCGGAGAAAGTCCGTCATCATCGCAGATCTTCTTGATAAACCGGGCATAGTCGCGCAAGGTTCTTTCGTCTTTGGTCATCTCGGAATCAAACTCGGCCTTGATCTTGAAGATTTTCTTGAAGTCCTCGTCCTGGAAATAGAGGAGGTCAAAGATATAGGCGTCGCCGATCATGACCACTTTGACATTGCACTTGATGGGTTGCGGCTTTAGGCGCGTCGTGGAAATGAAGTAGAGAGAGGCATAATTCTGGATCTCAAAGATCTGATTCCTCAGCGTTCTTTTGAGAGTGGTCCAGACCCCGGGCTCGATCAGGGCATCCAGGGCATTGATCACCAGATAGCCCCCGTTGGCCTTGAGGAACGACCCGGCCTTGATTTTCGTAAAATCGGTCTGCCACATTCCCCAGCGGGAGACGGTCGATTCGATCGTTCCGAAGAGGTTCATGTAATTCGGGTTCGTCTCCATCACGACAGGCTCACCCTTGACTCCTGAGTTGTCCACGAGGAGGTTGACCCTGTATTCCAGGAACGTGTCGACGACCTCCCGGCTTTTCTCTTCTTTCTCCTCCTTTTTCTGGTTCTTGAAAAGATCGATGTTGTTGATCAGATTCTCTTCGGCATTGCCGAGGTAATCAGAGATGGGACTCTGGCGAAACTCCTCCCGTATTCCCGAGATGCCTCTTTTGATGATGGGAGTGATGGCTTCGGCGTCCCAATTCTTGAGCAGGTTCCGGGTCTCTTCGTCGATGTCCTTCAGTTTTTCAAAAACCCCATCGAGCTCGATGGTCAGTTCCTCGTATTTTTTCTTTAGCGCGTCCAGGTTTTTCTGGGTAAATTTCTTTTCTTTGACCATGGCTTCGAGCTTATTGAAAGGGGTGGGCGCGTCATCGATCAGCGGAATGAGGTCAGGCTTGACAAAGAGCCCCATCTGAACCTGGATGACAGAGAATCCTTCCTGGGCCACTTCCTCTTCGAATTTTTGCAGGATTTCCTTCTGCCTTCTCTGCTGGCTATCGATAATGCTCTCTCTTTTTTCGGTGTAGTACTTGCTCTTGAGCAATTCGGGGATATTCCTTTTGAGCATGTCGATGAGATTTTCCAGGGCCTCTTTAAAGAGTTTGCCCTGGCCTCCGGGGAACATAATGAGCGTGGGTTCATCGGGATTCTTAAAGTTGTTGACATAGAGAATATCGTCGGGCGTCTTCTCTCCCTTTTCCAGCTTCTCCAGGAGCTGCTTGATGGTCGTGGTCCGGCCGGTTCCGAGCATGCCGGTGATGAAAATGTTGTAGCCCAGGCTCTTGATATCGAGGCCTGTCTTGATGGCTTTTAGGGCTCTTTCCTGGCCGATGATGTCCTCGCAGGGCTTGCAGTCGTCGGTTGTCGCAAACGGAATTTTTTCGGGATCCAACCTCCAGCGCAATTTCTCCGGCGGCAACTCTTCAAAATGTGTCTTCAGTTTCATGGGGGAACTCCTTGTCAGAGGGGATTCCTCTTTCAGGTTTAATACCATAAAAAACCTCCTGAGACAAGCTGGAAAAGAGGCGATAAATAATAGGTGAAAAAAAAGTCGTTATCTGATACAATAGAAAAAATTTCTG